>JAYTHH010000483.1:0-8682 GCA_043732745.1 Rhodospirillales bacterium | reverse complement strand
AGGGTTTTCTTCAACTCCCGGCCCATCAGATCCTCGATCTGATTAGGATCATCAGCGTTCATGCCGACCATGCGCAGATAGTCGCAGATCATGTCGCTGACGTGGTGGTTTTTCAAAAGCTTTGGAAACTTGGTGAAGGCGGCACTTTCGGCCGGCTTTTCGATATGTGGCTCCAACGCCATCGAGCCTTTCGTCGTGGCCAGTCGCACGAAATAGTAGAGCAGGCTGAGCAGCTCCACGTAGTCGGCCTTCTTGTAGGTGGCGCCCTTTATCACTTTGCCAAAACCGCCCAGCGTGTGCTTCACGTCGTGCATGCTGTTGGACATGACGAAGGTGCCGATCGCAGCGCCGCCGATCGTCAGCATTTCGAATGGAATGGCCTCGATCAGCGGCTCCATGCTGCCGCCGGATAGGATGTAGCTGCCGAACACGCAGGCAAGCACGAAGACCAGACCGCCGATCGTCGTCATTTGCGAGCCGTCCGGAGAACCACGATTGCGATGCGGCGGTTGGCAGCTGCCATGGGATCTGCAGGAAGCAGCAGGTCGCGGTCCGCATTTCCGGTCACGCTGCGAATGCGGCCTTCCGGCAGGCCTGCTTCCACGAGGATGCGCCTGGTGACGTTGGCGCGTTCGCTCGATAGCTCCCAGTTGCCTTTGTCGCCGTTGCGAAACGGCGTGGAGTCGGTGTGCCCAGCGATGGCGAGGGGTTCACTGAGCTTGAGCAGCGCCGGGGCGACCTTCTGCAGGAGCAGTTTCGCACGCTCGTTCATGGTGGTGGAGCCGAGCGCGAACATGGGCCGGCGGTCTTCGTCCAAAAGCTGGATGCGCAGGCCTTCCGCCGTGATGTCGATCGAGAGCTGCTGCGCCATTGCCTCGGCCAACTTGTCGCCGCGCACAGCGTCGTGGATCTGCTGGGCGGCCTGGGCGAAGGCGACACCCTCCCGCCGGTCCTGTTCCGCGGCCAGAGCGGCCTCGTCGGCGGTGGCCTTGGCGCGAATGGCGGCGGAGGCAGGTGTTTTGCTGCCGACCATGGCCATGACCCGGGCGTCCGGCGAGATTCGTAACGCGGGATCAGGTGCGGGCGCTTCGGTGGCGAGGGGTTTCGGTCCGGGCCGGGGCGCACCTGGTTGGCTGGTTCCGCCGGCTTCGCCTTCGTCATCCTTACCGATGGAGAGGCGGTGGGACATCGATGTTTCGAGAAGTGTCTCGTCCGTTGCCTGTTCATTGGCACGGCCAACGACGACGGACAGGGTGCCGCGGTCAGACACAAGCTCCCCGGTTTCGAACGGGGTCTTGCCGCCGAAGGGCTGGCCGGATCCGGATGCGCCGCGTGCCAGGGTGTTCAAGGGCGAGAAATAGTCCGCCAATCCGCGTCTTTGTTCGTCGGTGGTGGCGTTGAGCAGCCACATCAGCAAGAAGAACGCCATCATTGCGGTAACGAAATCGGCGTATGCCACTTTCCAGGCACCGCCGTGGTGGCCACCTTCCACGATTTCCTCGCGCTTGATGATGATCGGCCGCTTGCCACCAGTTTTGCCGCTCATGCCGGACAGCCCCTACCGATAAGGACCGAGGAAGGTCCAGGACGGCCAGATTGGCGGGGGAATGTTGAAACGAGGTTAACGCGGAGGGGTCATGCTGCCAAAGCGCGGGTGAAGATCGCCGGATCGACGTTGCCGCCGCTGAGAACGCAGCCCACGACCTGGCCCCGCAGATCGAGCTTGCCGGCGAGAATGGCGGCGAGGCAGACCGCGCCACCAGGTTCCACCACGATTTTCAGGCGCAGGAATGCGAAGGCGATGGCGGCCATCACCTCCTCGTCCGTGACTGACAGGCCCACTCCGAGGCGGGGCTGGTTGATGGCGAAGGTCATGGCCCCTGGCATCTTGGACAGCAGCGCGTCGCACAGCAGTGATCCGCCGGCGGCGGGCAAGCGCGAGCCGGCGGCGAGTGAGCGGGCGGTGTCGTCCCAATCCGCTGGTTCTACCGAGCGGACCTTGGTGGAGGGCGAAGCGCCTTCGGCCGCCAGCGCGCAGCCGGCGATCAGGCCGCCGCCGCCGGTGCAGACCAAAAGCGTATCCATCGACAGGCCCATGGCCCTCGCGTCTTCGATCATCTCCATCGCCACGCTTCCCTGGCCTGCGATCACGTGCGGATGCTCGAATGGCGGGATGAGCGTGGCCCCGGTTTCGGCGGCAAAATCCGTGCCCAACCCGTCGCGATCGGCGGTCAGGCGATCGAACGGGCGGATGGTGGCGCCCCAGCCGCGGGTGCTGTCCACCTTGATGGACGGCGCGTCGCTGGGCATGAAGATGGTGGCGGCCACGCCGGCGGAGGCCGCGGCGCAGGCCAGCGCCTGGCCGTGATTGCCAGAGGAATGCGTGACGACGCCGGCTGCGCGCTGGGCGGCGGTGAGTTGCAGGACGGCGTTGGTGGCGCCGCGGAACTTGAAGCTGCCGGTGCGCTGCAAGGGTTCGGCCTTGAGCAGGATGGTGCCCCCGGTCAGCGCGTCCAGCGCCGGGCTGCGCAACAGGGGCGTGTGCACCACATGGGATACGAGGCGGCGCGCGGCTTCTGCCACATCTTCATGGGTCGGCAGCGTGCTCATCTTCACTTTCCTGCTCCGGGCCGCGGCATCACCTTGATGGTAAAGTCTGTTGCGCGACCGGCCACACGGTAGAGGCGGAACGTCTCGGCCGTCATGCCCGCGCGGGCGCGGGTCAGGGGTGCCAAAGGTGCAATTTCGGCCCATGGCGCGGGGTCTGGCCGGTCGTCGCGTCGCGCGCTGCGGACCAGCAGGCCGGGGCGGCCGAGGGTGGTGGGTGTGCCGTCGGGCAGGTTGAACAGGGACCAACGGCCCTCGGCGCCCAGCACCGTTTCGGTGGGCGGCAGCAGGCGGGCGAAAAGTGCGGCCTGGCCGTAATTGTCGAAGGCGATGAAGCCGGCGTTCTGCTGGCGGGCGACGCCTTCGATCTCATCGGCCAGGGTCTGCCAGCCGCCAAGCCGGAGCAATGTCGGGTCGAGCCGCATTGGCAGGGCCACCGGGGTCCAGATCGCCTGCACCCATACGATGGCGACCAATGCTCCTCCCAGGACGACCGCTGGGGCGAACAAACGCCGCAACATGCCGGTGAGCGACGTGGCGGCAATGGCGGCGGCCGGGTAGATGATGGAAGGCCAGTTCGCCTGCACCCGATCACCGAGCGCGTGCTGTGCGAAGACGGCGGCTGGTATCAGAGTGAAGCTGGCGAGCAGCACCCAGGCGGCATTTTGGGATATCGCGCGGCGCACGGCCAGCACGATTCCGGCGCCTGCGATAACGGCGATCAGCGGGGTGGCGAGGCCGATCTGGCCGCCGATCAGCTCGCCCAGGAACTGTAGGGCGCGGCCTGGGTCCCAGTCTGCCGCGCGGGCGCCCTGCTTGGCGAAGCTGACCCAGCCGTGTTGGGCGTTCCATAAAAGGACCGGGCTGAAGACGGCAAGGGCAACCAGGGCGGCGAGCCAGGGATAGGGTCGCCGCAGCGCGTTTCGCATCGATGGCGCCAGCAGAAGCCACGACAGGATAACGGGGGCGAGCAGGATGGCGGTGTATTTGCTGTCGAGCGCGAGGCCCGCGGCGAGGCCGGCCACCAGCCACCAGCGCTTCTGGCCGGTGGCGTGCAGGCGGGCGAGTGCCCAGAGCGTCATGGTCCAGAACAGCAGCAGCGGCGTGTCCGGCGTCAAGGTGGTGGCGCCGACGGCGGCGATCAGGGTGGCATTCAGCAGGGCTGCGGCCCACAGGCCGGCATTTCGGCCGGGCAGAAGATCGTCGCCGGCGCAGACCAGCATCCAGCTTCCCAGCAGGGCGGAAAATGGTGCCAGCAGGCGCACGCCGAGATTGCCGTCACCCGCTATTTCGGTGCCGAGGCGGATCCAGAGCGCCACCATCGGCGGGTGATCGAGATAGCCCAGGGCCAGCGCCTTGGACCACACCCAGTAATACGCCTCGTCCGGCGCCATCGGCGCGATGTCGGCGATCACCAGGCGCAGCACGGTCAGGGCCGCGAGGCCGGCCCAAACCCCACGGATCAGAGCGGAACCCCGGCCAGGCTACGGCTGGTGCGGATGGTCTGCAGCGTCTGCACGCGACTGACATGGACGGCGCCGGTCAACAGCTGGGTGAGCTGGTTCTCATGCGCAGTGTCGCGCGCCACCAGGCGCACCAGGAAGTCGCCGCCGCCGCGGATCATGTGGCACTCGCGCACCTCGGGCCAACTGGCCACCATGGTCTCGAACGCCGCCAGCACGTCCGCCTTCTGGCTTTCCAGGCCCACGATGGCGAAGAACACGATCTCCCATCCCAGTTTCTGCGGGTCGCTGTCGGCGTGATAGCCGCGGATGATGCCGGCCTCCTCCAGCCGGCGCACGCGACGCAGGCAGGGAGGGGCGGAGATGCCGGCACGCCTTGCCAGCTCCACATTGGTCATGCGGCCGTCGTCCTGGAGCTCGGCCAGGATGCGGCGATCGATTGAATCGAGCAGAGCTGGCTCATCGGGGATGGTTTTCATACGGCGGGTCGTCTACCCCTGGCACCGTTACGATCGTCGCCTTGGACGATGGTTTCGGAGCACGTTGCTATGATTACGATATCGACGAAATAATATTGCACATACGCGGCACTGCAAGGCCTGATCTGACATCGCAGTTGGTCTCCGGCTGGGGGCACCACAAGGCGGCACGCCCCCTCACGCGCTTGTTCCACCGACCGTGCGGGCCAATATCCGATAGCACGACAATTTTGGATCCGCTCCTATGCCTGTCACCCACACTGCACCTGTCCTGATCATCGGCGCCGGCCCGGCCGGCTATACGGCTGCGATCTATGCGGCGCGCGCCAATCTCAAGCCGATGCTGGTGGCGGGCCTGCAGCCGGGCGGGCAGTTGATGATCACCACCGACGTGGAGAACTATCCGGGTTTCGCCGGCGCCATTCAGGGGCCGTGGCTGATGGAGCAGATGCAGGCGCAGGCCGAGCACGTGGGCACCCGGATGGTGCATGACATTATCGTGTCGGTGGATTTCACCCGCCAGCCGTTCCGCGCGGTGGGCGATGGCGGTGACATCTATCTCGCTGACAGCGTGATTATCGCCACCGGCGCGCAGGCGCGCTGGCTTGGGCTCGAATCGGAAGGCCGGCTGCAAGGCTCCGGCGTGTCGGCGTGTGCCACCTGCGACGGATTTTTCTTTCGCGGCAAGGACGTGGCGGTGATCGGCGGCGGCAACACGGCGGTGGAGGAGGCACTTTACCTCACGCACCATGCCAGCCACGTGACCCTGGTGCATCGGCGTGACAGCCTGCGGGCGGAAAAGATCTTGCAACAACGGCTGATGGCGCACCCCAAGGTATCTTTGGTGTGGAATAGTGAAGTCACTGAAATACTTGCTGAATCCGGGCCTTCAGTGGATGGTTTGCGATTGCGTGACCGGCTGACGGGGGCTTCGCGCGTGCTGCCGGTGCAGGGCGTTTTCGTGGCCATCGGGCACACGCCGACCACGGCGATCTTTCAGGGCCATGTCGATCTGGACAGTGATGGATATGTGCTGACGCAGCCCGGATCGACCAAAACCTCGGTGCCGGGCGTGTTCGCGGCGGGCGATGTGCAAGATAAAGTGTGGCGTCAGGCCGTCACAGCCGCTGGAACTGGTTGCGTGGCGGCGCTGGAAGCCGAAAAGTGGTTGGCAGAACACGCTCTCGATTCGGCCGTTGCCGCTGAATGAACGCGCGTGGCCGAAAGTGAGCCGGACGCGGCTCGCACGAAGAAGGAAAAGTCGAGAATGGATTGGGACAAGCTGCGGGTTTTTCACGCGGTCGCAGAGGCCGGCAGCTTCACGCATGCGGGTGACACGCTGAATCTGAGTCAGTCGGCCGTATCCCGGCAGATTTCGGCGCTGGAGGAAGCGTTGCAGGTGCCACTGTTTCATCGCCATGCCCGTGGGCTGATTCTGACGGAACAGGGCGAGAGCCTGAACCGCACCGTGCGCGAAGTGTTCGCCAAGTTGGCGATGACGGAGGCGCTGCTCACCGAATCGAAGGAAAAGCCTGCGGGTCGTCTGAAAGTGACCACCACGGTGGGCTTCGGCGCCTCCTGGTTGGCGCCGCGGTTGCAGGCGTTCCTTGAAGCGTATCCCGATGTCTCCATGACCTTGCTGCTGGATGACACCGATCTGGATCTGGCGATGCGCGAGGCCGATGTGGCCATCCGCATGCATCCGCCCAAACAGCCCGATCTGGTGCAGCGCCATCTACTGGCGATCGACTGGCACGTGATGGCGTCGCCGGATTATCTGAAGAAGCACGGCACCCCGCAGCGCGCCGAGGATCTGGACAACCACAAGATCATTCTGTTCGGCAACTACCGTCCGCCGGTGCCGGATATCGACTGGCTGTCCGAGGCCGGTCGGCGTCCGGGCAGCCCGCGCAAGCCGTTGCTGGAAGTGAACAGCCTGCAGGCAATGGTGGAGGCCGTGCGCTCGGGCACCGGGATCGCCGCCTTGCCGGAATATATGGCCAACGAGGCCGATGGCCTTGTGCGGATTTTGCCGGATCTAAAGGCGCCGAAGATCGACGTTTTCTTCGTCTATCCGGAGGAATTGCGGAACAGCAAGCGGGTGGCGGTGTTCCGCGACTTCCTGTTGGCGCGCCTCGCGCAGCGCTCCGAGCCAAAGCCTGTTCCGGCGAGTTGAACCGTTGGTGGGGCGCCAAAGCGCGCCCCGCCCCGCCCCAACAGTCGGCTCAGGCGAGTTGCGCGGCGGGACGGTCCTGCCGGCGCATTTCCTGGGAGAAGGTCTCGGTGATGTGGCACGCCAGAAGGTCGGTGACCGGCTGCTGCGCCTCGCGGCCCTTGAGCAACAGGATGCCGAAATCGGGCAGAGCGGGAAGGCCTTCTTCGGCGCGCAGCGGGCGCAGGCCCTCCGGCAGCCATGAGATCGTCGACACCGTCACAGCCAGGCCCGCCATGACCGGCGCGTGGGTGCCGACCTGGGTGGCGGAGGTATAGGCCACGCGGTAGGCCCGCCCTGCCCGCTCCAACGAGCCGATTGCTGCATTGCGCCATGAGCAATCCTGATGCGCGAGGGCGAGGGAGACTGGGTCCAGCTTGTGCTGTGCATAGCGGTCCGAGGTGATCCAGCGCAGCGGGCCCCGCCAAAGTTCGACGGCCGGCCAGCGGCGTGGTTCATGACCTTCGGAGAGAAGCGTGAGATCGAGATCGCCCTCCTGCAGACGGACCACGAGTTCGCTCGATGGCGCGCAGACGACATCGACCTGCACGGCAGGGTGGGAGTCGGCGAAGCGGCGGAGCATGGTGGGCAGGTAGCGCAGCGCATAGTCGTCTGGCGTGCCCAGCCGAACAACGCCTCTGATTTCAGGGGCTTGGAAGTTGTTCCAGATTGTGTCGTTCAGCGCCAGCAGCTCCCGCGAGCGTTCCAGCAGGAACTGGCCGTGCGGGGTGATGCCCACGGCGCCGCCCTTGCCGCGGGTCAGCAATGTTTTGCCAAGCAACTGTTCGAGCCGCTGCATCTGCATCGAGACGGCGGATTGGGTGCGGCCGACGCGCTCGGCGGCGCGGGTGAAACTGCCCTCCTCGGCAATGAAGGCAAAGGAGCGGAGCAGGTCAGGGTCGATGGAGTGAAAAGCGCTCATGTGCATCAGTATCGTTGATCCTTAACATATGAGCAATTTGTTTCCCTTATTTTCCGCAAGCAATCACGTTGCGCCTCGAACCAGTGGCCCCGTTGCCACTAAAGATGGAGACTTCCGATGTCGCTCGCCCGCACGATGCCTTTTCTTGCTTTCCGCACCTCCGCCGGCACCGGGATGCGCAAGGCTTTCGCGACCATGATCCGGGTGGCCACCACGCGGCAGGGCCTCGCGGACATAGATGACCGCATGCTGAAGGACCTCGGCGTGTCGCGTGCCCAGGCGCAGTTCGAGTTGCAGCGTTCGATATGCAAGCTGCCGCGCTGAACGGAGCGGCGTTGTCACGATCTCGATGCATCAACCCGCGGGCGAAATCTGCCTGCTGCCGGGCTATGCCATCAAGTCGACGTGACCGGTGGCAAGGTTGTAGTAGCCGCCGACGACCATCAGCTTTTTGACGTCGACAGCCTGGCTGAGGATGGGCGTCGCGGTTTTAAGCAGTTCGACGTTGTGGCGAACATTGGCGCGGATGGCGTTGGCCAGACGATCGCCGGCCTCCTCCTTCGATGACGTGACCGATGGGGCGATATGGGCGACCAATGACGGCAGATGGCCTGGCAGCGCCGTGCCGCTGTCGATCGATTGGATGGTGGAGCTGACGGCACCGCAGGCGGAATGGCCCAACACCATCAACAGCGGCGTGTGCAGAACGGCCACGCCGTATTCGAAGCTGGCGAGGATGTCGTCGTTGACGAAATTGCCGGCCACACGGGCCACGAACAGGTCGCCGCGCGAGGTGTCGAACGCGAATTCCGGCGACACCCGGCTGTCGGCGCAGCTGAGGATGCTGACATAGGGGTTCTGGCCCGCCGTGAGTGCCGCACGGTCGGCGCTGAAGTCATGGCGTTTGGTGATGCCCTGCACGTAGCGGTGATTGCCCTGCATGATCTCGTTCAGCGCGGCTTCCGGGGTCAGTTCGTTCTGGGATTTTGGTGGGGTTTT
>JAYTHH010000482.1:0-2584 GCA_043732745.1 Rhodospirillales bacterium | reverse complement strand
GGCGCTGATAGTCGGCCACCATCGGTGCGAAGAAGGCGTGATCCAGCTCCGGGTCCAGAATCCGCACTGTCTCGTGCAGGTCCATGCGCAGGCCCATTTCGGCCACGCGCGCCTCGATCACCGCGCGGCGCCCGATCAGAACCGGCTCGGCGATGCCGTCATCTACCAGGGTCTGCACGGCGCGCAGCACGCGCTCGTCCTCGCCCTCGGCATAGGCGATGCGGGCCGGCTCGGCGCGGGCGCGCTCGAACACCGGGCTCATCAACTGGCCAGAGCGGAACACGAACCGCTCCAGCTCGGTGCGATACGCCACGAAATCGGTGATCGGCCGACGCGCCACACCGGATGCAATGGCGGCGCGCGCCACGGCTGGAGCAATCTGCAAAATCAGCCGCGGGTCGAACGGCTTGGGAATGATGTATTCGTGGCCAAATACCGGCGCCGCGCCGCCATAGGCCGCCGCCACCACCTCGGATGCCTCCACCCGCGCCAACTCGGCGATGGCTTCCACGGCGGCGAGCTGCATCGCCATGTTGATCGTCGTGGCGCCCACATCCAGGGCGCCGCGGAAGATGAACGGGAAACACAGAACGTTGTTAACCTGATTGGGATAGTCGCTGCGCCCGGTGGCCACGATCGCGTCCGGCCGCGCGGCCCGCACCGCTTCGGGCAGAATTTCCGGCTCCGGATTGGCCAGTGCCAGAATAATCGGCCGCGGCGCCATCAGCGGCAGCCATTCCGCCTTCAGAACGCGCGGCGCCGAAAGCCCCATGAAGATGTCGCAGCCCTCCAGCACATCCGCCAGCAACCGCGCATCGGTCTGTCGCGCATAGCGCCCCATCCGATCATCCAAATTTTCACGGCCGGAATGCACCACGCCCTTGATATCCGTCAGCGTGACGTTCTCAGCCTTCAGCCCCATTTCCACGAGCAGATCCACGCAGGCCAAAGCCGCAGCCCCGGCGCCGGATGTCACCAGCTTCACCTCGGCCAACGTCTTGCCCTGCAACACCAGCGCGTTGCGCACGGCGGCCGCCACCGTAATCGCGGTGCCGTGCTGATCGTCATGAAACACCGGGATCTTCATCCGGGCGCGCAACTTCGCTTCAATCGCAAAGCATTCCGGCGCCTTGATGTCCTCAAGGTTGATGGCGCCGAACGTCGGTTCCAGCGCCGCCACCACCTCCACGAACTTGTCGGGGTCCTGCTCGTCCACCTCGATGTCGAACACGTCGATCCCAGCGAACTTCTTGAACAGAACGGCCTTGCCCTCCATCACCGGCTTGCCGGCCAGCGCCCCGATATTGCCCAGGCCAAGCACAGCGGTGCCGTTGGAGATCACCCCCACCAGATTGCCACGGGCGGTATACTCAAAGGCGGCATCGGGATTGGCCACAATCTCCTCGCACGCCGCCGCCACACCGGGCGAATACGCGAGCGCCAGGTCGCGCTGGGTGGCCATACGCTTGGTCGCCTCGATCGCCAGCTTACCGGGACGCGGCAGGCGGTGGTAATCCAGCGCCGCCTTACGGAAATCATCGTCCATCGGCATCAAAACATCTCCCCAGGATCAGCAGCCGCAAGATCCACGGTAGGGAGGTATCACGCAATCGCCAGAAATGCGCTGGCGGCGATCGTGTGGGATCGGATATGCGGTCGAGAAGACTCGAACTTCCACGAGGTTACCCCCACAAGCACCTCAAGCTTGCGCGTCTACCATTCCGCCACGACCGCCCAACCCCTCCATACCTAGTCTCTCTATCCGAGTATGGGGCAGCGGGCGTATAGCCGAACAACCAGCAGGCAGCAATGACCGAAAACGCTGAAAACCCGATTTGGCGCATCACTGATGGGCTAACCCCCTACGCCCTCGCGCTGGAGGCCATGCAAACCCGCGTCGCCGCCATCCGCGCCGGCACCGAGCGTGAACTCGTCTGGATGCTGGAGCACCCGCCGCTTTACACCGCCGGTACGTCAGCCAAGCGGGAAGACCTCCAGCAACCAAACCGATTCCCCACCTTCGACGCCGGCCGCGGCGGGCAATGGACCTATCACGGCCCCGGCCAGCGCACCGGCTACGTGATGCTCGACCTCACCGAGCCGCACGGCATGGTCAAGCCGCGGGACGTCCGCAGCTACGTGTTCGGCCTGGAGGAATGGCTGATCCGCACGCTCGATCGCTTCAACGTCCGCGGCGAACGGCGCGAAGGCCGGGTGGGAATCTGGGTGGCCGACCGGATGTGCGGCACCGAATCGAAGATCGCGGCGCTGGGCGTGCGGGTCACGCGCTGGGTGAGCTGGCACGGGGTGGCGCTGAACGTGGAACCGGACCTGTCGCATTTCGACGGCATCGTGCCGTGCGGCATTTCGGCGCATGGCGTGACGAGCTTGCACGCGCTGGGGGTTTTGGCGACGATGGACGAGGTGGACGTGGCGCTGAAGGCGGCTTGGGGGGAGGTTTTCGTGGGGGCGTGAAGCGAGGGAAACGATTTGTGCGTTCAGTTTCCGCTGAGCGTCCATCTTCGGCGCAGCTGTTAATGATCCGAACCTGACACTTGGTCCGCGACCAGTCAGGTGCTTCGCC
>JAYTHH010000481.1:0-8701 GCA_043732745.1 Rhodospirillales bacterium | reverse complement strand
GCGGCCGCGCAGCATGAGAACGCCCACAACGACCATGACGATGGCGAAGAGGAACAGAAGTTTCTGCCCGTCAAAGGCCTTGCCGACGCTAGAGCCGGCGAACGCTCCGGCAACGCCCGCGCATGCATACATCAACGCACAGCGCCATTTCACGGTGCCGACCCGCGCGTGGTTCATCAGTCCCGCCGCCGCATTGGCGGCAACAGCCAGAGCACTGGTTCCAATGGCGACGTGCGCGTTGGTGACGCCGACGATATAGACCATCAGCGGCACCGCAAGGATCGATCCGCCGCCGCCGACCAGGCCCAGGGTGAATCCAACCAGGCCTCCGGAAAATGCGCCCAGAAGATATTGAATAGGTCCGAGCGTCATGCGGCGCCGCGATCCAATGGGCGTGCCATCCATTCGCGTCCCTTGAGCATCCCGTTCCAATAGATCCACGGCAGTGCTTCGGACTTGAGCAACCAGGACAGGCGCTGCGGTTTCGTCCCCTCGATGATCCAGCTGGGGAAGCTCGGGAGCAGCTTGCCGCCATAGCCGAACTCTGCGAGCAGGATCTTGCCGCGTTCGACCGTCAGTGGGCAGGACCCATAGCCATCGTAGATCGCCGCAGGCGCCTTCCCGGCGAGGACAGCGAGCAGATTTTCCGCAACGATGGGTGCCTGTTTGCGCGCGGCGGCCATGGTCTTGGCATTGGGCGTTGAGCCGCCATCCCCCAGGCCGAAGACATTGGCATGGCGGATATGTTGCAGGCTTGCCTGATCGACATCGGCATAGCCGGCCTTATTGGCAAGCGGGCTTCGCGCGAGGAACGCCGGAGCCTTTTGTGGTGGCGTGACATGCAGCATATCGAATTGTTTCGTCACCTCGCCGGCCTTCTGACTGAAGGTGGCAGTGCGGTCGGGGCCATTGACTGCGATCAGCGTCGACTCGAACTGGAGGTCGATGGCGTAGCGATCGACATACTCCATCAAAGGCGGCACGAACTCCTTGATGCCGAACAGTACCGCGCCCGCATTGTGGAAGGCGACATCGATGTCCTTCAGGACGCCACTTCGCCGCCAGTGATCGCACGACAGATACATAGCCTTTTGCGGCGCACCGGCGCATTTGATCGGCATCGGCGGCTGGGTGAATAGCGCGGTGTCACCCTTGAGCGCCTGGACGAGCTCCCACGTATAGGGCGCTGTCGTGTAACTGTAGTTGGAGGTGACACCGTTCCGGCCCAGCGTTTCGGGCAGCCCGTCGATCGCCGCCCAGTCGAGCGCGATCCCCGGTGCGACGACAAGAGCGCGGTATCCGATGACGCTACCATCCTCCAGCGTAACCTGATCGCGCGCCGGCTCGAAGCTGGCGACAGCCCCTTTGATCCAGCGAACGCCCGAAAGCATTACCTTCGCCTCCGGACGCCGGGTATCCTCGACGTTGAACACACCGCCACCCACCATGGTCCAGCCGGGCTGATAATCGTGCTCGGCACGCGGCTCGATGACAACGATATCGAGATTGCGGTCGCGTTCCAGAAGCGACGCCGCCGTGGCGAGACCGGCCGATCCGCCGCCAACGACCACGACGTCGGCGCGGGCAAGACGTGGGTTCTCCGGCTTTGTTTCGCTGTTTTCTAGCCGGGGACGCAAAACCTTCAGATCATAGCCGGCATTGGCCGCAGTCGCGATGATCGAGTGAGCAGGCAGCACGCCAGCCTGGGATAGCGCCCACAGCGTCGTCGATCGCGTGCCCGTCCGGCAATAAGCAAGCACCGGCCCGTCGAGGCGCGCAAGGGCGTCGGCCATACACGCGACCTCTTCATCGCCGATCTTGCCGCTGATCGCGGGCACGTACGCGAACGCCATGCCATGGGCGACGGCGAGCGACTGGACAGAGGCAGCAGACAACTGCCCCGGCTCCTCGCCGTCAGGCCGGTTGTCGATGATCGCACGAAACCCCTTGAGTGCCGCCTGAGCGATGTCATCCTCATTGAGCTGTGATGAGCCCGATAACGACGGGGTCAGGGATTTGAACAGCATGATGGTTGTCCTTGAACGGCGATGCCAGGCAGGGTTGAGGACTCAACGTGCCTTGGGTCGGGTCGACAGCCCGAAGGGCATATAGGCGGGGCACGTCGAGGTCAGGCTCGTCAGCAGCAGCACGACCGCGACAACGCTCAATACGATCGCCATCGTTCCGCCGATCAGTCCAGCGGCATAGGCGGCTGCGATGGCGATGGCGGCGGCGAGGCGGATGATCCGGTCGAGAGTCCCCATGTTTTTCATGTCTCGGTCCTTCAGATGAATGTTGCTCGACGCGCGCGGGGGCTACACGCCAAGAAATCGCGTCAGCCCACCAGCGGGCGGGTGGAGAAATACCAGTCAGTGTATTTGAAGCCCTCACCCTCGCGGCCGGCAGCGGTTGCCGTCGTGTTGGGCGGGGGCACGATGGCATCGGCGCCTGGTTGCCAGTCCGCCGGCGTGGCGACGCCGTTTGCGTCGCTCGTCTGCATGGCGGTGACCAGCCGGACGATCTCGGGGATCGAGCGGCCATTGCTCATTGGATAATAGAGCATGGCGCGCAGCACGCCTTCGGGATCGATCACGAAGGTTGCACGTACGGCCGAGGTGTCGCTGGCACCTTGGTGGATCATGCCATACGCATGGGCCACGTCCATCTTGAGGTCTTCGATGATCGGAAACGGGATTTCGACGCCGAACTTCTCGGCTATGTTCCGCGTCCAGGCGATGTGCGAATAGATGCTGTCGATCGACAGGCCGAGCAGCTCGCAATTCATCGCCTTCAGTTCGGCGGAAACGCCGGCGAACCCGATGAACTCGGTGGTGCAGACCGGCGTGAAATCGGACGGGTGCGAGAACAGCACGAGCCACTTGCCCTTGTAGTCGGCAAGCGAGCGGTCGCCATGCGTGGTCTTGGCGGAGAAGTTCGGCGCCGGGGCGTTCAGGCGCGGCAGGCCGACGATTGTGGAGGTATCAGCCATTGGATGTCTCCAGGGAAGGCTGCTTCGCCGGGGTGGCGGGCAGCAGGCGGTGCAGGATCATTCCGCCAATCATCGCCAGGACGAATATGGCTGCTGGAATTGGGGCGATGGCGAGATCGGCGATGGCGGGGCCGGGGCAGAGGCCAGCGACGCCCCAGCCAATGCCGAACACCGCGGAACCGCCGATCAGACGGGAGTCGAGATCGCGATTGGTCGGGAGCGAGAACCGGACCGCCAAAACGGGCGCCGCCATCCGCTTCTGGATACGCCAAGCAATGGCCATCGGCACCAAGGCACCACCCATCACGAAAGCAAGCGTCGGATCCCACCTTCCGAACAGATCGAGGAAGCCGCGCACCCGCTGTGGATCGGCCATTCCGGAAAAGGCCAGCCCGGCACCGAACAGCGCGCCCGCGAAGAGTGCGATGAAAAGCTGACGGTTCATCGTCCGAGTCCTATGGCGTTCATAACGGCCACGGTCGCGAAGCCCGTGAACATGAAAGTGGCCGTCGCGATCAGTGATCGTGGCGACAGGCGAGATACGCCGCAGACACCGTGTCCGCTGGTGCAGCCACTTCCCAACCTCGTGCCGAAACCCACAAGCAGACCGCCGATGATCAGGGTGACGATGCCCTGGTCGAAGCGAGTCTCGACAGGACCGGAAAGGAGGGCGACCATCGCAGCGCCCAGCGGTAGGCCGATGACAAAAGCAATCGACAGCGGCCGCGGTGCACCGTCGCCAGAGATCCCGGTGGCCCGCGCCGCTAGCCCGCTCACGCCGGCAATCCGACCAAGACCCAGCAGCATGATTGCCGAGGCGGCGCCGATCATCAGGCCGCCGATCAGTCTCTGAAGTGGCATGGAATTGACGGACAGGTCGCTCATTACAGTACGTCCAAAGGAATTTTAAGGTAGCGCGTCCCGTTTGACTCCGGCTCGGGCAGGTGCCCGCCGCGCATGTTCACCTGGATCGAAGGCAGAATGAGCCGGGGCATCGAAAGCGTTGCATCGCGGGCATCGCGCATGGCCACGAAATCGTCTTCGCTGATGCCTTCATGGACATGGACATTACTGGCGCGCTGCACGCGCACAGTGGTTTCCCAGGCGAAGCTATCCCGTCCGGGGGCCTTGTAGTCGTGGCAGTGGAACAGCCGCGTGCTCTCCGGCAACGACAACAGGCGACGGATCGACCGGAAGAGCTGGTGAGAATCGCCCCCCGGGAAATCGGCGCGCGCCGTGCCGTAATCAGGCATGAACAACGTGTCGCCGGTGAAGACTGCATCGCCGATGACATAGGCCAGATCAGCCGGCGTGTGACCGGGGACGTGGAGCGCCATCGCCTTAATTCCACCGATTTGGAAACGGTCGCCATCCTCGAACAGGCGATCGAATTCTGAACCATCGCGGGCGAACTCGGTGCCCTCGTTGAAGATCTTTCCGAAAACATTCTGCACGTGAATGATCTCACGACCGATTGCGAGCGTGCCGCCGAGCTTATCCTTGAGGTAGGGCGCCGCCGAAAGATGATCAGCATGGGCGTGCGTTTCCAGCAGCCATGTGACCGAGAGATTCTCGGCCTTCACAAAGGCAATGATCGCATCGGCGGATGCGAAGGATGTCCGACCTGCCGCCGGATCGAAGTCAAGGACGCTATCGACGATTGCCGCCTCCCGCGTCGCAGGATCGCGAACGACATAGCTCACGGTGTTGGTCGGCTCGTTAAAAAAGCTCTTCACGATCGGGGTCTGTCTCGGATCGCCATGTGCGTTGCCGATGATGGCGGCTGCCTGCTCCAGATGGGGATCGGTCATGGGGACTGCACCTCAGGATACATATAACTTACACTATGTATGTAATCATGTATCTGGCTTGCGTCAAACAAAATGGTCTGCCAATCAACGATGATGATCGAATCGAATCTCCCTTCTACCCCTGCGCCGCAGCGCCCGCAGCGCCCGCAGCGCCCGCAGCGCATCGGCGATGCTGCTCCCAAGTTTCAGGCCCGCACGACGCTGGGCGCGGTGCTGGCGGGTCATGACGATCACTGGTTCTATCAGACACGGGCAGACTCGAAATGACGCTGTATGCCTGTCGCACTGCTGCGGATATCGCAGCCGAACGAATCAAAATCTACGCCCAGCCACAGCGGCTGATGATATTGTCTCGGCTGATCGACGGCGAACATACCGTGAGCGAGATCGACAAGGCGACCGGGATCGGCCAGCCTGCGCTGAGCCAGCAGTTGGCGGAATTGCGCCGGGCGAAGATCGTCAAGACGCGCCGGGCATCCAAACTGGTGTATTATCGGCTCGCAGATGACAACGTGATGGTTTGCGTTCGAGGCATCGAGGCGATGTTCGGAGGCGACGTCAACACCGCTGCTGCATTGACGATGGCCCTTGTGGACCCCACGCCCACCAGTATTGTGCAGCGCTCCAAAGGGGCAGCTGCGTTTGCGCGCGTCGGATAGGATGTTGTCGGGAAGCCTGTAGGCATCCATTACCGAATGGGGCCGCCGGTATCAGTGCTGGCAGGCGTTGAACCTGAAGCGAGTGTCTCCGCCTCGATTTCGAGGAACACCCGATAGGCATTCCCGCGATTGCTGGCGCTGAACGCCGGAATACCGCGGTAGCGGCTCCAATCCGCGCTCTGATAGGCCGCGTCGAACTCCGTCCATTGCGCCACCGCCTCGCCCATCTTCGCCCGGACGAACCGGATGTAGGTGTCGGTGAAGGCAATCGCCTCGGATGCGCTTGCGGCGGGCTTGCCGTGCCCGGGGATGATGAAGCGCGGCTGCATCGCGGAGACCTCCTGCAGCCCCGCCAGCCAGTTGCCCGTGTTGACCGCGGCACTCGCCATGAACGGGATGCGGCCGTTCTGCACAATGTCACCCGCGAACAGCACACGCTCCGGCAGCACGAGCATCATGATGTCGCTCATCGAGTGGGCAGGCCCGGCATAGACGAGCTGGAACTGGTGTCCCCCCAGACGTATCTCGGCGGCCACCCGGAACACGACGCCGGGCAACACGATGCGGGTGTCGGCATTGACCCACGGCGCCAGTGCCTCCCGGCGCTGCGCGAGGCGGGGTGCTGCCGCCTCGTCGTCGGTGTTGCCGGCGGCGGTGTAGTCGAGAGCCTTCGCCTGGGCGAAAATCTCTGCGTCGGCCTCGTCCCGGAACGCCTGCAGGCCGTAGATGTGATCCGCGTGATAATGGCTGACGACGACGTGCTTCACCGGCTTGTCGGTGATCGCCCTGATCTTGCGCAGCAGTGCCTGGCCGAGGCTTGGGGTGCCCAAGGCGTCGAACACGATGACGCCCTCATCGGTGACCACGAACCCGGCATTGGAGGTGTGCCCCTGGTTTGCGGCACTCGGCACGCCGGAGTGGCCAAGCACGAAGTAGATGGGAGCACCTGGCACCTGCTGGACGACGAGATCCTCAGCAAGCGGCGCATAGGCCTGCGCCCGGGCCGGTGCTGATCCAGCGGCCCACGCAAGCGGCGCGACCGCGGAACAGGCCATGAGGGCGCGCCTGCTGGCCAAGGTGCGCGGGAGGAGCCACGAGCTTCCAGCCTCACCCGATGGGCCGCAGCAGCCATCGGCCTGCCACGGTTCACGGTTGGGCAAGACGCTGAAACCCGTAAGGCGAGAGGCACGCAAAGGCGGCATCCGTCTTGATGAAGGCGAGCCAGGCCCGCGCTGCATCGGTGTGCGGTGCACCGGACACAATGGCGGCGCTATATACGGCACGTGTGTTCTGCTCCGCCGGAATGGCGACATGGGCGATGGGATGTCCCTGTTTCTCCTGGAAGATCGCCTCGGACGTCCATGTCACGCCGGCCTCGCCCAGCCCCTGCATAAGGAACAACGGGGTCTGGCGATGATGGATACGGGTCAGGATCGTCGAGCCGTCGGCAACCTTCGCCTCATAGACCGTCTTCGCGAGCGCCTCGCCATCGGCCTTGGTGAGCGACGCCTTGATCTGTGCCGCGACACCCTCGAACGCCGGGTTCGGCATGATGATCGCAAGCCCCGGTCGGCCAAGGTCGGCCAAACCAGTGATCTTTGCCGGGTTGTCCTTGGGCACCATGATGGTGAGGTCGTTGGTGGCGAACGACACCACGGGCGCCGCGAGCCGACCGTCGCGGACCCAGCCCTCGCTCGCCGTCCGTTCGGCCATCATCACGTCGGGCCGCACCGTGAAACTCATGTTCCCTGACGTGATCGTACCGCCCTCGGTCAATTGCTTCATCAGCAGCCCGGGCGGCAACGTCTCGTAGAAGACCCGGCCGCGATACGCGGGGTTGGCCTCGCCGAAGGCATGCACGAGGTCGCCCATGGCGAAAAAGTAGTTGCCCGACGCGTAAAGAACGAGCAGCGGGTCATCCAGGCTGCCGTGGAAGTCGGCCATCACGTCGGCTGGCGGCACCGTGAAGGACAGGCCCTGCCTGGCGGCGCCGTTGTTCCGTCCCTGCTGCCACGGAGGATACTGCATCTCCGCCGCTTCGAGCCGGGCAGCAGGCGAGCCGGGTGGGGCCGCCTCGGCAGGCAGGGCGGTGGCCGCGGCAAGCAGCGCCAAACCAAGCAGCACCCCGTGTGTGTGCGGTATGGTCATCGTGCGTAGGAGAACCCGGCTGTCGCCAACTCGACCAGGGTGCCGACGGCGCCCGGCGTCATGATCACGCCGGGGATGAGGTGGTTGGTCAGCTCCGCACACATCGCACCCGTCGCCAGCTTGTCGGGGTTTGTGCCGCCCGCGATCAGCCGTTCGCTCAGCTCCCAGGCCGCGTTGTGGCAAGCAAGGAACACGGCGCCCCGTCGTTGCAGGCCCTGGATGCTGTTCGCCGCCGAGGAGAAGGCCCCCTTTTCGTTCTGGAAGTCCGTCGGGTCGACCGAGGAGGCGGGCTTGGCTGCAACCAAACTATTCTTCGTCACACCGGCGCCGGCCAGCTTCGCCAACCCATACTTCTCCCAGATCGCGTCGTCGTAGAGCGCCAATTGCGCGCTGCCGTGGGTCGCTGACACGCACAGGAAATCCGGATGCCCGAACGACCAGATCTGGGCGTTCATCGTGTTGCGCATGACATTCAGCCATGGGCCGGAAAGGTCGGAGTTGTCCCAGCTCTGTTTCGGGCCGCTGCCGTAGTGCAGCACGGCGTCAAGCCCGTCGGCATCCCATCCGGCGCGATCGACCAGGATCATCGGCACGGTCTTGAAATCACGCCGTGGCTCGAACGAGGCGAGCTTGGTCGTCAGCGCATCGAGGGTCTTGGCCCCCTTCTGCACAAGCGGTGCCGACGGCGACGCGGAGGCAGAGCCAGCGATCCCGATCGCGGCGATCGCGACGCCCAGGTTTGCGAGTGCATTCCGACGAGAAGTCATTGCGAGTACTCCATGGAGGATGATACGCCCCCTCAGGGGCGAACGGTCGTGTAGCCGTGTTCGGCGAGCGTCATGATCTGCACGACGCCAGCGTCGACCCGTCGCGCATCGGGATGAAGCGGATATGGCTTTCCGGTATCGCGCTCGATCGTCTCGACCGTGTTCATGCAGGCGTCGAAACGGACACCCTGTGCGACCAGGCTGCGAATCCGGGCGCCGTTCGCGTTGCCGTCGTGCAGCAGATCGATGCCCGGCCCGAAGGCCACGATTTCGATCGCAACCTTGTCGGGCCCGAAGACCTTCAGCACGTTGAATGCCACGTTCAGC
>JAYTHH010000480.1:0-8708 GCA_043732745.1 Rhodospirillales bacterium | reverse complement strand
TTGTCATCCGGGCCACGACGCCCGGGTATCCGTACAGGCCACAAGGAAAAGAGAGGGGCGGTCACACTCTAGCTCGGCCCTCAACGGCCAGCATAATCACGACCCAACCCCTCCCGCCGCCGGCGAGTTGGCACCTCGTCGGCGGCACCCCATCTTCGCTCAACAGGGCAGGAAGGTCATAAGACAAGCTTTGACTGGTTCCTATAGATCGGAAAAAGCTCTAGTGCGTCTGACCTTGGCGCAGCAGAGTCGCTCGCGTTGGCATCTTACGTGCTTTGTGCCGACGCGTGACTGCGTGATCGGCACGTTTTGAACTTCGCTATCAAGGACAGCATGACCGACGTATCGCCGCCCGATCTCCTGCAACCAGAACTCCTGCGTATCGAAGGCCTGCGCACCACCTTCCGCACCCCGATGGGGCCGATCGCCGCGGTGGACGGCGTGTCGCTGTCGGTGGCGGCCGGCAAGACGCTAGGCATTGTCGGCGAAAGTGGCTGCGGCAAGTCCATGCTGTCGCTGTCGGTGATGCGGCTGGTGCCGCAGCCGGGCAAGATCGCCGAAGGGCGCGTGATGTTCGACGGCCAGGACCTGCTGGCGCTGTCGCCGGACGCCATGCGCGCCATTCGCGGCAAGCGCATCGGCATGATCTTCCAGGAGCCCATGACCAGCCTGAACCCGGTGTTCACCGTGGGCGACCAGATCATGGAGGCGATCCGCGCGCATGACCGCAAGGCATCCAAGGACGAACTGCGCGCGCGCGCCATCGCGGCGCTGGACCGGGTGCGCATTCCTGCCGCCTCTCGCCGGCTCGACGAGTATCCGCACCAGATGTCCGGCGGCATGCGCCAGCGCGTGATGATCGCCATGGCACTGGCCTGCGGCCCCGACCTGCTGATCGCCGACGAGCCGACGACGGCGCTCGATGTGACCGTGCAGGCGCAGATTCTCGATCTGTTGCGCGATCTGCAGGCAGAATCCGGCATGGCGATCATCCTGATCACCCATGACCTCGGTGTTGTCGCTGAGATGGCGGATAATGTAGCGGTGATGTATGCCGGCCGCGTGGTGGAGCGTGCGTCGGGCACCGAGATCTTCGACGACCCGCAGCATCCCTATACGCTGGGCCTGCTCGGCAGCATTCCCAAGCTGGAAGAGACCCACGACCGTTTGCTGGCCATCGAGGGCGCGGTGCCACCGCCATTCGCGCTGCCAAGCGGCTGCCGTTTTCATCCGCGCTGCGTGTTCGCCACCGCCGGCTGTGCCAGCGGCGAGATCGCACTGCGGCCGCTCGGCACCCATCACGAGGTCGCCTGCATCCATGCGCCGGTTGAAGCGATGATGGAGTTGCAGGCATGAGCCAGTCCAAGAGCGGAACCGGCCCTTTGCTGGAGGTCGAGAATCTTGCAAAGTATTACCCTGTCCGCAAGGGCCTGGTGCTGACCCGCACGGTGGGGCAGGTGAAGGCAGTCGATGGCGTGTCGTTCCAACTTTTCCGCGGCGAGACCTTGGCACTGGTCGGAGAAAGTGGCTGTGGCAAATCGACCACCGCGCGGCTGGTGCTTCGGCTGATTGAGCCCAGTGCAGGCATCGTGCGATTCGAAGGCGTTGACATCACCGACATGGACGGTGCGCCGCTGCGCAAATTGCGCCGCCGCATGCAGATCGTGTTCCAGGACCCGTTCGCCTCGCTGAATCCGCGCATGACGGTGGGCGACATTCTGGAAGAGCCGCTGATCGTGCATGAGATCGGCGACGCTATGGCGCGGCGCGCCCGAGTGAACCAGTTGCTTCGGCTGGTGGGGCTTGCGGCATATCATGCCACCCGCTTTCCGCATGAATTCTCCGGTGGCCAGCGCCAGCGCATCGGCATCGCCCGGGCGCTTGCCGTCGAGCCGTCGCTGGTGGTGTGCGACGAGCCGGTTTCTGCTCTCGACGTGTCGATCCAGGCGCAGGTGGTTAATCTGCTGAAGGACCTGCAGGGGCGGCTCGGTCTGTCCTATCTGTTCATCGCGCATGATCTGGCCGTGGTGAAACACATGGCCGACCGCGTAGCGGTGATGTATCTCGGGCGCATCGTGGAGGTGGCACCGAAGGACGCGCTGTTCGCAGCCCCCATGCATCCCTACACTCGCACATTGCTCGCGGCCATTCCGCGGCCCGACCCGCATCGGAGCGTGGCGCGCACCATTCCCGGCGGCGACATGCCAAGCCCGCTCAACCCACCCAGCGGCTGCCATTTTCATACGCGCTGCGCGTTCGCCACGGAGCTGTGTCGTATCGAAAGCCCGCCCTTGCGTGAGATGGCGCCGGGCCATCAGGCAGCCTGCCATCACATCGAGACCTTGCCCACGTATTCGGCCGCGGAGGGCGTGCATCCACCGAGTGACGTGGCGGCGCGTCGCCTGGCGCTGTATGCCGAACGTCGAGGACGGGTCACTGCAGAAGCCGGCTAGTGGATAAAGTCTGACACTTGGTTCCCGACGTATGTCGTCTTGTTATGAAAAACAGACGTAACTACAACGTTATGGCGTGGGCCATATTTCAAGAATTTGTCGAGCAAGGTCGACAAGATCCGGTGCAACAAAATCCGGGCGCGGCAATCCGGCTGCGGGAAGGAGTGCATTGTATGGCCGGGTCAGCAACGCGCCCAGCCAGCCAGCAGACTGAGCACCGATCGTATTCCACAGATGGCAAGCGACAAGACAGAGCGCTGAGCTTTTGACACCCATTTGCGTGGCGACATAGGCGTACGTTTCAGGGGCTGGCTTGAATCGCCGGACGGAATCCACGCTGAAGCTTTGTTCGAAGAAGCCGTATAGTCCTGCACGTTGCAGAGGGGTCGGTGAGGGCGCTGGGGCGGAGTTCGTCAGAGTAACAAGTCGAAAGCCCGCGTCTCGCAACCGGGTCAGGCCCGGCGTGACATCTGGATGCGCAGGCATCGCACCAATGCGCTCCCGTAGTTCGTTCACGTCGCTTTCGATTACAATTTGCCCTTGGATCTCCGAAACCATGCGCAGGGCTCCAACGGCAAGATCCCCAAAGGGAATGTACAGGCCTGACATTGTCATTGTCTGCGAGTAAAGGACAAGCTGCGCGAACCAGCTTCGCATGATATCCGGATCGTCGAAGCAGCGCTCGAAGAGGGGTTCGAGCGTGGTGATATCGAGCAGCGTCTCGTTTACGTTAAAGACGAGGATCGGGGGAAGACGGTCGAATGTCACAGCCGCAGTTCCTTGGGATTCAGGCTGAACGGGGGCGTTCATGGCTTGGGGAATAGCCATTGTCGCTGACATTTTGTGGGGGCGTGTACTCTGGACAGTATTATGACAGTGAGCGTCGCTACAGTACAGATTAGCAATGGTGAGATTACAGCCGTGGCATACCGAAACGGGAATCACCGAGTCGCTCCCGAGGCCCTCCAATCTACCGTTCCAGACAAGATCGCCGTAGTCAGCTTTGGGTCGAAAGCGGCTCTGGTCTTGCACGCAGCAAGCCTGAGATTTTATTCACAAGTGGTCCGAACCTGACACTTGGTCCCCGACCAGTCGGGTGATTCGGCCCGCCACGAGATCCGCGCAGGCGAGGCATGATCGGGTCTGAAACGCGATCGTGCCCTGAGGGGATTAAGGTGCGGTCTTCGTCGTCATGTAGGAGACAAGATTGACGAACGCCTCGCCCGCGCCTTCGAGATCGAACTTCACAACGTTGCTGCCCGTCTTGATCGTCAGCGCGCTGCCGGTCGTTAGTGCGGCCACAGCAGTGGTATCGTTGGGAACGTCGATGGTGACGGTGTTCATCGAATCTGCCTGGCTCGAGAATTTGGTGGCGTCACCGCCATCGACCGACCATGAGCCGGCTACGGTGTCGTCCTTGCTGACCTTAAGCGCCTTCGAGTTGCCGAGCACCGCCACGGTGTCGCCGACGGCCAGGAAGCCCACACCCGTGGTTTCATTGATGGCGAGGCAGCCGATGAAGTTGGCGGCGTCCCCCAGCACGCTCACCTGGTAGCCTGCGGCCTGCGGCCTGCGCGGGGGCGATGAGGCGCAGGCACAGCAGGGCAGCCAAAGCGCGCTTCATGAAAAGGTGCATAAACTAAGTTTCCGTTGCGGGAGTAAAACAAAAGGATCTGGCCTCGGGCGCGGCTTTAGACGGGATCGAGGCAAGATGCTTGTGTTTTTCAGGCGGTCTCAGGGCTTTCGCCCCCGCAGCTTCGAAGGCATAACAACAGAAAATGAACACCGGGTTAAGGAAGCGCCGATGATTTTCCAGTACGTCTCGCCCCGCTTCATGCTGGTGGGCGGCGGCAGCGTGGCGCAGGTTGCCGACGTGCTGGCAAAATTCGGCCTGTCGCGGCCGCTGATCGTGACCGATCCGTTCATGGTCCGCTCCGGCCTGCTCGACCGTTGCACCGGCCCGTTGGTGGCAGCCGGCATGACTGCCGATGTGTTCAGTGACACCATTCCCGAGCCGACCGACACCGTGGTCTATGCCGGCGTGGCCGTGCTCAATGAGGGCAACTACGATTGCCTCATCGGCTTCGGCGGTGGCAGCCCGATCGACACTGCCAAGGCGATGGCGATCCTGGCGCCGGGAACCCACGCCATCCGCGCGTTAAAAGTGCCGCACCAGGCCGATCGTGCGGCCTTGCCGGTGATTGCCATTCCCACCACCGCCGGCACCGGCAGCGAGGCCACGCGCTTCACCGTGATCACCGACAGCGCGCTCGACGAGAAGATGCTGATCGCGGGAATGGGCTGCCTGCCGCTGGCCGCCATCGTCGATTATGAGCTGACCTTCTCGGTGCCGCCGCGCATTACCGCAGATACCGGCATCGACAGCCTGACCCATGCGCTGGAGGCCTATGTCTCGGCCCGCGCCAATCCGATCAGCGACGCACTGGCGGTGTCGGCGATGGCGTTGATTGGTGACAATCTGCGTAAGGCTTTCCACGAGCCAACCAACGCGGCGGCGCGGGAGGCGATGATGCTAGGCGCCACCCAGGCTGGAATTGCCTTCACCAATTCCTCGGTGGCGCTGGTGCACGGCATGTCGCGGCCGATCGGCGCGCATTTTCATGTGCCGCACGGGCTGTCTAACGCAATGCTGCTGCCGGCGATCACACGGTTCGGGCTGGAGGCGTCGCCGTTGCGCTACGCCCAGGCAGCGCGCTGCATCGGCTTCGCTGGGGCGGCGGACAGCGATGAGGCCGCCTGCGCCAAGCTCGCCGCAGGTCTGGACGCACTGAATGCCGAACTGGGCGTGCCCAGCCCGAAGCAGCACGGTATCGGCGCGGTGGAATGGGAGGCGAAGTTGCCTGTGATGGCTGCCCAGGCCCTTGCCTCGGGTAGTCCCGGAAACAACCCGCGCGTACCTGATGCCGACGAGATAGTGGCCCTATATCGCGCCGTCTACAGCGCCAACACATAGCTTGGGCAGCGCCCAAGCTATTGGGTGATTGCGGGTCGGCGCTTCTTTGACACCCAGTCTTGGTACCAGAGCGGCACTGTGGTCGCGCGTAACGGGCGGGCAATCAGGTAGCCCTGCGCCTGGTCTACGCCGAGGTCGCGCATGCGCTTCCACAACGCGGGATTTTCCACGCCCTCCGCCACGATGGTAAGATTGGCGGCACGCGCCGAGGCAATCGTCTCGGTCAGGAAGCCGCGCACATCCGGCATGGTGGCGCTGTCCGTCACCAATTCCTTGTCCAGCTTGAGGCTGGTGAACTGCAGATCCAGCAGCGAATGATGATCCCGCAACTGCGGGCCGACATCGTCGATTGCCAGCCCGTAGCCGATGCCGCGCAAGGTGGAGATGGCGTGCCGCAGCTTGACCAGTTCTGAAACGGGGCGGCTCTCGGTCAGTTCGATCACGATGCGCTCGGCGGGCAGGCCGGCTTGGCGCCTGCGCATCTCGACCCAGGCCAGCGCCTCGGGGATGAGCAGCACATCGAGCGAAAAGTTCACTGCCAAGGTCAGTCCGAAGCTGCCGAGCCGGCCGGCGCCCCAATCGGCGAAGGCGCGGGTGATCACCGCCTGGGTCAGCGGCCAAGCCAGCCCGACCTCCTCGATCTGCGGGACAAAACGGTCCGGCAGCAGAAAGCCGTATTTCGGTAGTTCGAGCCGCGCCAGCACCTCAAGCCCCACCGGATGGCCGTCCGACATCCGCACGATCGGCTGATAGCGCGTCTGGATGCGGGCCTGAAAAAGCGCCTCCGTCAGTTCCTCGATGCTGGGGCCGGCCGCCTTGCCTTGGCCGGCGGTATCATGGTTCAGCACACGGCGAAGCCAGCCCCGGATGGGGGAGGGGACGAATGTCATCGACGAGGCTTCTGGGTGGCCGAACAGCGACGACGGATCGTCCAGCACCACGATGCTGAGGCCGGCATCGTGGCGTAGCGCTGCCTCTATCACCTCGTCCAGCCTGTCGCCCGCCGCGGCCGGTTCAACCAGCAGATGCGAAATCGGCGGCGTACGATGTGCCAGAAGGGCGATTGCGTCCTGTGGGGAACGTGCGGTGCTGATCAGAACCAGCCCGAGGTCCCGCGCCTGATCGAACATGTCGAGCTTCCATGCCGCACTCGCACAAAGAACGACGACATTCAGTGACACGGGGGCTGTCTCAGCGTACGCCATACGTGCCTGATATAGATCCTGCGTGCGTTTGAATGATGGGAGGACGCGTGGCCTTGATCCATTTTCCGCAAAAACTCACAATCCCGTCATCCACCGTCGAGTTCCCGGCAGAGTGACAGACAGCTTGAAACGACACCAGCTTCTCCCGCGACCTCTTATTTCCGAAAGCAGCTCATCCGGCATGTGGAACGTAGCAAACTTCGTATTCGCTATTTTTGCCGCGGGGCTGTTTCTGTCTGCCGGCCGGTCGTTGGCGCAGACCCCTGCCGCCCGGCCCCCGGCTCGCCTGGGTATCCAGACCGAGACGAGTTCCATCGATCCGCATTTTGCCCTGGTCGGCGCGAACCAGACAGTGTCGGGGATGATCTTCGAAAGCCTGCTGGCGGCTGATGACGCGATGCGGCCGAAAGCCGGCGTGGCCGACCGTTGGACCGCGGTATCGGACACGATCTGGGAGTTTCATGTGCGTCCCGGTGCGGTCTTTCATGATGGCAGTCCGGTGACGGCGGAGGATATCCGCTTCAGCCTGGAGCGCATGCCAAGGGTGCCCGGCAGTCCGGCGCCCTATGTTCGGCTGGCCGGCCTGACGCAGCGTCTTGAGGTGGTAAGCCCTGAAGTGTTCCGCCTGCACACCAAGGGGTTCGACCCGTCGGTGCCGCTGCACGCGCTGGGCGCCTATATTGTCTCCGCCCGCGTGGCAGCCAATGCCAGTAGTTCGGACTTCAACGCTGGTCGCGCCGCCATCGGCTCTGGCCCATGGCGCTTCGTGGAGTTCAAGCCCGGCGAGCGCCTGGTGCTGGAGGCTGCCCGGCCCGATCTCGCCTATGGCCGCGCCATCATCCGGCCAATCGCCAACGACGCCGCGCAGGTGGCAGCGTTGCTGTCGGGCGACGTGGACCTGATCGACAGCGTGCCGCCGGATGACGTGGAGAAGCTGCGCGCCAACAAGGCTGTCAGCGTGTGGCAGGCACCGTCCGCCCGGATGATCTATATCGGGCTGGACCAGGAACACGCGGTGTCCGCGCAGATCACCGCCGTGGATGGCAACCCGCTCACTGTCAATCCGTTACAGGATGTGCGTGTAAGGCAGGCGTTGAACATGGCCGTCAACCGGAGCCTGATCGTCGATCGCATCCTGCATGGCGCCGGCCGGGCCACCGGCCAGCTCGTGCCTGAGGGCTTCGTGGGCTACGACGCCACGATCAAGCCGCCGGCGTATGACGTGGCCGGCGCAAAGCGGCTGCTGGCTGAGGCCGGCTATCCGAACGGCTTCAAGATCACGCTGACCTCGCCCAACAACCGCTACGTGCAGGACGACAAAACCGCTCAGGCGGTGGCGCAGATGTGGACGCGGGCCGGCATTGCCACCAGCGTGGACGTGCTGCCCGCCAACGCCTTCTTCGCACGCGCCGCAAAGCGTGAATTCTCGGCGTTCCTGATCGGCTTTGGCTCGACAGCGGGGGACAGCTACACCGGCATGTCCCAGGTTCTGCACAGCTACGACGAGACCAAGGGCCTGGGCGCCCTGAACCGGTTCCGCTTCGCCGACAAGGCGGTGGACGAGGCGCTGGAACGTAGCCAGAAGGCGCGCGATCTCGACAGTCGGGCCTTGGCATTGCGGGAGGCGGCGCGGATCGCGTTCACCCAGGATTACGCGATGGTGCCGCTGCATCTGCCCGACAATGTGTGGGCGCCGCGGGCGGGCGTGACGTATCGGCCGAAGATGAGCGAGGGCGCGCTGCCCGAATTGCTCAGATAGGGCGGCTGGAGCTACGCCGCGTAGACCTCGTTCACGCCAATACCGAAATCGTCGAACGCCACGCCGTAGACGTGGATGGAGATCGCGTCTTCCGTTCCGAGATTGGCAAGGCGGTGGACCTCGTTTGGATCGGCCGCGGCGTGGCCGGTGGTGCCGGGCGCACGGGACGTGCATGCATGCGGTAGCACGGTCTGGCCGTCCCGGCTGAAATACGTCTCTGCCAGCCAGCCACGATGCACGCCAAACGCGCACCAGGTGCGATGGGCGTGCACCGGTGACATCTGGCCGGGCGTCCAGACGATGGCGATCACCGAATA
>JAYTHH010000479.1:0-2601 GCA_043732745.1 Rhodospirillales bacterium | reverse complement strand
GCAGGGCGCTATCAAGCAGCCGGTGATTGCGCTCGTCCTCGGCCGGCAGCCGCTGGCGCAGGATCTCGAGCGCACTGATGACGGCGGTCAGCAGATTGTTGAAATCATGGGCGATTCCGCCGGCCAGTTGGCCCACCGCCTGCAGCTTCTGCATCTGGTTCAGCGAGGCCTCGCTTTTCGCCTGCTGCGCCATCGACACCTGCAGGCGATCGCGGTTTTTGACAAGCTCGTCGGTGCGCGCCGCCACTCGCGCCTCCAAGGTATCCAGCAGTTCCGCCGCCTCGACACGCTGGCGCCCCAGCGCGGCAGCCATGGCGTTGAACGCCAGCGCCAGCTTGCCGAATTCCGAATGCCTGCCGGAGTTCACCTCTACCCGTGTTTCGAGATCGCCCATCGACCAGCGACGGGCAGCATCCAGGAGGGCGTTGGTCGGCCGCCTGACGAAGATCTGGCCCACCGCCATGGCAAGGCCGAACGACAGGATGGTGCCCAGCACCATCAGCAGATCGGCCTGGCTACCGCGATCTGCCATCATGCCGGACATCGCCACCGGCGACAGCCCGACCGCGACGAAAAGGCCGCCCGGCGGCGCGGAGATGGGAACGAAGCCGTATGGTCGCCGGCCACCCACGTCATCCTGCAGCAGCGAAGCGCCGACCTGCGATGCGTCGAGCAGGCCCAGGAGCGGGGGCGTCAGCCGGGTCCCGCTAAGACCGGCGGCTGGAATATCCGCCAGGATGATGCCGTCGCGATCGGCGATCGTGGCCGTGGCGCCAGCGGGCAGACGCAAGGCGGCGACGTGCTCGACCATCCAACGTGTGCTGATGCCAACATTGATGATGCCGCGCCGCTGGTCCTGGCCGGTGAACGCTTGGCTGAACGCCATCACCGCACCGGCCCCGGCCTCTCGCGGCATCATCATGTCGGCCTCGAAACTGCCGCGCGCGAGTGCCATCTCGTTGCGCTGCCGTTGCAAGGCGCCCACGACAGGCGGCTGTTCGGTGCTGGAACAGATGACGCGGCCATCCTCGTCCACCACGCGCAGCAACTCGTAACGCGGCATGGCGCGGACGGCGGCCCCGAGCGGCACGGTGCAGGCACTGCTGAACTGCTGCACGGACGGCAGCTGTCCCAGCATGGTCGCCACCTGCCGTGCGCCCTCCACCATCGATCCAAGCTCGGCATGCAGCAATTCGGCGCCATGCAACGCCGTGGTCAGCACGCCTCGTTCGGCGTCGGCGTTCAGATCGGATTGGAGATAGGCATGAACAGCGATGGCTGGCGCGGAGGCGGCCGAGACGAGCACGATAAGCCGCGTGAGAAGGTCGCCGCGTCGGAATGACAAGCGCCTCGATCTCCCCTGTGAAAGGTCACGTCATCCGAGCTCTATTGGTGCGAGAGGGGGGACTCGAACCCCCAAGACTTGCGCCGGTCGATTTTGAGTCGACTGCGTCTACCGTTCCGCCACTCTCGCGCCTACCGCGTTCTAACCCCGTAGTGTAGAGGAAGTCCACCGGTCACGACCGATCAACGCAACTCCCAAACCTTATGGGCCTGTATATTCAACCGCCAAGCCGGATGTTCGAGGCAATAAGCAGCCGCCAACGCTATGTTGCCCGCCAAATCCGGCCCGTCCATCGGCGATAGCCACCGATTCGTCGCCTCGAATCCGGCAAACGCCGCGGGCGGGGCGCCTTGCTGCGGATAGACCAGTTTTAGCTCGTCGGCCTGTTGCAGCACCAATGGAGCCCCAGCCTTCGGGCTCACGCAGACCCAGTCCAGGTCGCAGGGCAACGCCTGCGTGCCATTGGTCTCGACCGCGACGCGAAAGCCGCATGCGCGCAGGGCCGTCACCAGGGCCTCGTTCACCTGTAACAGGGGCTCACCGCCGGTCAACACCAGAAATCGGTCGCCGGCGCCTTCGGGCCAAAGTGCCGCCGCCGCATCTGCCAAAGCCTCCGCCGTGTCGAACGATGTGCCGCCGCGGAACTCGGTATCGCAGAAGCGGCAGACGGCGCCGGCGCGGTCCTCCTCGCGTCCCGACCACAGGTTGCAACCGGCGAAGCGCAAGAACACGGCGGTGCGCCCGAGATTGGCGCCCTCGCCCTGCGCGGTAAGGAAAATTTCGTGGATCGTGTATGCCATTCCGGTCCTGCGGGCACTGGCCCAAAAACGATCTGTCCCGCCCAGGCGAGGCCGGGGCGGGACAGATCGAAGCCATTGGCTCCCGAAGTAGGACTCGAACCTACGACCTAGCGATTAACAGTCGCGTGCTCTACCAACTGAGCTATTCGGGATCAGCGGGTGGTTCGTATAGCGCCGTGTGCCGCCGGACGCAAAGGGTGGGATGCAAGTTTTTTGCAATCCAGGGATCAACCCAGCCGTGCGGCGCCTACGGCGGACAGGAAGGCGGGCCGGCCGGCCACGAATGTGGCGACCGGGTCCCGGGTGGTGGGGTCGACCAGCCCAAGGTCGGCGCGCTTGCCGGCGGCGATGCTGCCACGGTCGGACAGCCCCGCGGCAGCGGCGGGATTGGCAGAGACCAGCGCCCAGGCCTGGGCCAGATCGAGCGTGCCGCGCGCTTGCAGCACGAACGGGGCG
>JAYTHH010000478.1:0-2601 GCA_043732745.1 Rhodospirillales bacterium | reverse complement strand
CGAGCGTCGCGTTCGGGTCTCGGCAGACACCCCGGATTGCATCCACGAATGCGAGCCCTGCCAATCGCATCTTGGGCGGCAGGTTTGCCGTTTCGACGGCGGCTAAGAGCGAGACCTTACGCCAGGCCGCTTCCTGTTCCAGTTCATGCATCGCCCTGGCGCCGAAGCCACGGGCGGGGGTGTTGATCGCCTGCCGCAACGCCTCGTCCGATCGCACATCGTCGGGTGTGGCCGCCAGTCGCAGTAATGCCGGCACGTCCTTGATCTCGGCCCGCTGATAGAACCCGACATCGCCAACCAGGACGTAGGGGCCGGAACTGACGAAACGTCTGGATTTGACAGTTAAGCGGACAAACCAAGAACTCATACTGCCTTCCGGATGACGTCGGGGCTGGCCCGCAGTGGCTTCAATCCGACAGTGTTTTCCGACGCACACTCTGGGCTTCCCCAAACATAGTCGCCCGTCAGGTTGATGTGCTCCCAGCCGAGCGGGGAGAGGTGGGTCAGGAGGTGGTCGGGAACATCCTCAAGCTGCCGCAGCGCCGCGACCGCGCTTTCGAGGTAGCGTGTGTTCCAGAGGATGATTGCGGTAACGAGCAGGTTGAGGCCAGAGGCGCGGTGCTGCTGGTTTTCATAAGTTCGATCACGGATTTCACCGAGGCGATGGATGAACACGGCGCGCGCCAGGCTGTTGCGGGCCTCGCCCTTGTTGAGCTCCTGGCCGGTGCTCCGACGCAATTCGGGGTCGTCGATCCAGTCCAGGGTGAACAGCGTGCGCTCGAGGCGCCCCAACTCACGCAGGGCGGCAGCAACGCCGTTCTGGCGCGGGTGGGACGCAAGCTGACGCATGATGAGCGATGCCGTCACGCTGCCGGTGCGGATCGATGCGGTCACGCGGAGAATTTCTGACCAGTGGGCGCGGATCAGCTCCACGTTGATGCGGCCGTCGATCATTGTCTCCAACGCTGGGTATGCCGAGGGCTTGCCGAAACTGTAGAGCTTCCGGTGCTTGAGGTCGGGAATACGCGGGGCGAACTGGAAGCCCAGCAGAGTGCAAAGGGCGAACACGTGGTCGGAAACACCGCCGCCATCGGTGTGATGCCGCCGCACGGTGACCTCGCTCTGGTGATAAAGCAGGGCATCAAGCACATGCAGTGCTTCGCTTGCCGTGGCCGCGATGACCTTGGTGAAGAATGGTCCGTACCGGTCCGACAGGTGGGTGTAGATCTTGAACCCGGGTTTTTGGCCGTAATGCGCGTTCAGATCGCCGGCGTCGCGGCCGAAGCCTGCGGCCTGAAAGAACTGTCCGTCCGATGAGGATGCGGCGCCGGCTCCAAAATGCGCGGCGAAGGGCTCGCGCTGCTGCTGATTGACCAGGCATCGCAGTGCCAGAAGGTAGGTTTCTTCGCGGATATGCCAGTCGGAGGTCCAGGCGAGCTGACCCAGACTGCCGATGCTGCAGGCCTCGGCCATGCGGGTCAGGCCGAGGTTCAGGCCGTCGGCGAGCAAGCCCGCCATCAGGATGCGTCCATCGGCGGCCGTCTCACCGCTACGCAGATGGGTGAAGCAGTCTGGGAACATCGTCCAGCCCGCCACCTCGGCCAGCAGATCGGTGATGCGGATGCGGGGCAGCATGGCGTAGAGGCGGCCGGCCAAGGCCTCGGCCTCCGGCGGTGTTGATTTCTCGATCGGCGATATCTTCAGCACGCCTTTGGTCAGCGTTATATCCGGCAGCTTGCCTTGCGTGGCGCGCGCATCGACGGCGGCGAGCCGATCGTGCAGCCTGGTGCGGCGGGCGACGATGAAGGTATCAAAATCCAATTCGACGGCGACCGGCACGGTGCCGTCTTGCCGGAGCTTTTCCATTGTCTCCCTGGAAACCAAGCGTTCTTCGAAAGACCTGTATTGCCGGCTGCCCGTAACCCATACATCGCCGGCGCGTAGCCGGTCGCGCAGTTCGGACAGCACGCAGAGTTCATAATAGCGATGGTTGATGGTGCCGCCGGGCATCACCTGTGCAGCCCATCGCGGCCGGACAAATCCGGTCGGTGCTGATTTGGGAAGAGGCTTGCCGGCGCGGTTGATCTCGCGCAGCAATTCGATCGATCGTATCAGCGAAGCCGCAGCCGGCACACTTTCAAAGGCAAACGCCTCCAAGAAGGCAGGCGACCATTTGCGGACGCCAGCGTAATGCTCGGCAAGGTTCGTGTATGCGTCGAATTCTTCCGGGCGAGCCAAGGCCTGAGCTTCGGCAACACTTGTGCAGAAGTTCTCCCACGACATCAGCGCGATGATTGCGTCATAGCCATCCTGCTTGCGCTCGCGGCCGGCCACCAGCGCTGCACCGATGTTGGCGAATATGCGCACCTTGTCGTTGATCGCGCGCGCGTCGGTCTGGAAGGCCCGCGCATGCCGGTCCTCGGCTTTGCGGAACATCGCGCCCACCAGCCGGTCGAACAGATCGATCGCCTGATCAGTCAGAGTGGCGGAGATGTCGAGGCTGGTGGCCACCAATGTCGCATGCCGCCGTCGGCGTTCGTAGCCTGCAACATGCTGAACCGTCGTGCGGCCAGCCTCCCGGGCGAGTTGTGCCAAGCGGGC
>JAYTHH010000477.1:0-2601 GCA_043732745.1 Rhodospirillales bacterium | reverse complement strand
CCTTGCCGGTGACAGAAGCGAAGTCCGTCGGCTCCTGGGTGGTAGCGCCACGATCTTTTGCGGCGGTTACGATGGCGGCCGCGAGCGGATGTTCGCTGGATCGTTCAAGGCTGGCTGCCAGCGGCAGAAGCTCGTTCTCCGACAATCCCGCTGCCGGCACGACGGCCGTAACCTTTGGCTTGCCCTCCGTAAGCGTGCCGGTCTTGTCCACGACCAGGGTATTGACCTTCTCCATGTGCTCAAGGGCTTCAGCGGACTTGATCAGGACACCAGCGCCAGCGCCCTTTCCAATCGCTACACCGATCGACATGGGGGTCGCCAAGCCCAGCGCGCAGGGACAAGCGATGATGAGAACGGAGACCGCCGCGATCAGAGCGTAAGAAAGCGTGGGAGCGGGACCCCAGATGGCCCACACGATGAAGGCCAGGATAGCCACGCCAAGCACGGCCGGAACGAAATAGCCCGAAACTGTGTCCGCCATTCTCTGAATCGGTGCCCGGCTGCGCTGCGCCTCGCTGACCATTGTCACGATGCGCGCGAGCATGGTGTCCGCGCCGATCTTGTCGGCGCGCATGACGAGAGAGCCGGTGCCGTTCACGCTGCCGCCGATTAACTTGTCGCCGCGCTTTTTGGCGGCGGGCATCGACTCGCCGGTGACCATGGACTCATCCACGGCTCCCTTGCCCTCAAGCACTTCGCCATCAACCGGCACGCCGTCGCCGGGCCTGACGCGAAGGCGGTCGCCTACCTGGACCAACTCAAGAGCGACTTCCTCGTCCGCGCCCCCGGCCGTCAGGCGGTGCGCCGTTTTGGGAGCCAATTTCAACAATGCGCGGATCGCTCCGCCGGTCTGCTCACGGGCGCGCAATTCCAGCACCTGGCCCAGCAACACAAGAACGGTGATGACGGCGGCGGCCTCGAAGTAAACCGCGACCGTGCCGCCCATGCCGTGAAACCCTGCAGGGAATATGCCTGGCAGAAAGGTCGCAGACAGGCTGTAGAGGTAAGCAGCCCCCGTCCCAAGTGCGATCAGACTGAACATATTCAGGCTGCGGTGGATTACGGAGGCCCAGGCGCGTTCGAAGAATGGCCACCCCGCCCACAAGACGACAGGCGTGGATAAGATGAATTGGATCCAGATGGAGATGCGTGGCGGAACCAGATCATGTAGACCGAGAGCGGGGATATGACCTCCCATTTCCAGCACGAAGACCGGCAATGTTAGAATCAGCCCGACCCAGAACCGCCTGGTCATGTCGGTGAGTTCGCGGTTTTCGCCAACTTCCGCCGTCGCCTTGACCGGCTCCAGTGTCATTCCGCAGATGGGGCAATTGCCCGGTCCCACCTGGCGGATCTGCGGGTGCATCGGACAGGTGTAGATGACGCCAGCTTTTGGCGGGGTCGACTTCGCCGGTTCGGGTTTGACAGACTTTAAAGGTTCGGGGCGCGGGCGCTTTACACCATGTACGGCCGACTTCGGATCGACGTTCGTACCCTTCACAGGGTCTTTGATATCGCTCGACATGGCCAACGATCCTTTTTGTCATCGCGGGGCGAGTGGATTCCGATTCCGCTAACGTGTTGCTATCGGCCGGATTCAGGATTCATCAGAAACAATTGTCAGTGCTGCAACGAGCCTGAGGTGGCGAGTGGAGCGTGAATAGCCCCATTCACGTTGGGTGCCTTTCCAGCTTGCTCCAGAAGATCGAGAAATGGCCTGATGATGTCGATTGGCATCGGAAACACGACTGTCGAATTCTGTTCGGCACCGATCTCGGTAAGTGTCTGAAGGTATCGAAGCTGCATGGCAGCCGGGATACTGCCGAGGATTTTGGCAGCGTTGACGAGGGTCTGTGACGCCTGGAACTCTGCTTCCGCATGAATGACCTTGGCCCGCCGGTCGCGTTCCGCTTCTGCCTGTTTGGCGATGGCGCGGACCATGTTGTCGGTAAGCTCGACGGTTCTGATCTCGACGTTGGTGACTTTTATGCCCCAGGTTTCGGTCTGCGTGTCCAGGATGCTCTGCACGTCCGAGCTGAGCTTCTTGCGTTCGGAGAGCATCTCGTCGAGCTCATGTTGCCCCAAAACCGCCCGCAGAGTCGTCTGCGCGAGCATCATCGTGGCCGGAATATAGTTCTGCACCTGGATAATGGCCCGTTCAGGGTTGACAACGTTGAAATAGAGCACTGCGTCGACCTTCATCGACACGTTGTCATGCGAGATTACATCTTGGCTCGGTATCTCGATGACCTGGATGCGCAAGTCCACGCGCACCATTCTCTGGACGAACGGAACCATGAACATGAGACCGGGTCCCATGACCGACTGAAACCGACCCAGAGTGAAGACGACAGCCCGCTCATATTCCCGCAGGATCCTCACGCTGGCCTGGATCATTACGAAAGCCAGGATCAGAGCAATTGGAATGACATACAGCGATGCGGAAAACATGTCGGTGTAGCCTTCGACGCTAGAGTACGGGCGCCCGCTTCGGTCATCGCTTTGGCACGGAATCGGTAGCTGGAGGAGAATACCGAACGCCGCCGACCGCGTTAGACTGTCAACGGCGGAGAGAAACCAGGCCAGCGTGGCGGAGTAAAA
>JAYTHH010000476.1:0-8749 GCA_043732745.1 Rhodospirillales bacterium | reverse complement strand
GGTCGTGATATCCCGCCTTGCGATCCAACACGTCGCCGCGACCGGGTTCGACCGCCAAGGTCACGTTCCCAAGCGTGACATGACTGAGAGAAATCTCGACGTCCGGCAGTCCCCAGGCCGCGACCACCCGGTGCTGCACCGCCGCTGGCAGCGTCGCGAACAAACCCCGATAGGCCGCCGCCGAAAGAATCACCGATGGCTCGGCCACGGTCAGGCCCGCCACCAGGCCGCCATCGTCCCGCGTCTCATAGCCCTCGCGCCGCAGCATCCGCAGCATCGCGCCGGCGCTGGCGAAGGTATCCAGCCCCACGGCATGGCCGATCTGGCCGCCGGCATTCGGATAATCCGACAGCACCACCAACAGCCGTCGCTGCCCGCGCGGCGTGCCTGCAAGGCGTGCCCATCCCACCACCCGATCGGCCGCCTGTGCCACGCCATCAGCATGCGGACGATGCATGTTGCGCGCAAAATCGAGGCCCTCGGTCGCAGGCTCAGCCTCCTTGAACGAGATCGCGGCGGTGGCAAGCCGTCCGTCCAGTTCCGGCAGCACCACCTGCATCGCCAAATCCGCCGGCGCCAGCCCGCGTGAGGCGCGCGCCCAGTCCGCCTCCGATGATCCCGAAAGAACCAGTTGCAGAACCGGCACATCAGCCACGTCCAGCGGCGAACCGCCCGGCCCGCGCGCAGAAAACCCGGTGGCCGACAGCACCACCGCCGGCCGCCACGCCTGAAGCCGATCGGTGACGAACGCAGCGCCCGACGGCTCCTTCAGGCTGGCCACAAACAGCCCCCGCACCTGCATTCCGCGCGCCGACAGCGACGTGGCGAGGTCGGTAAGTGGCGCCATGTCGCCCGCCAGCAGATACGACCGATAGAACACGATCACCGCGACCGGCCCGATGTCGCAGCCGCCAAACCGATGCTCGCCACACAGCGGAACCGCCTCCGCCGCCGCGCCATCATCCGGCCCAAGCCCGCCCAAATGCGCCGCCAACGTCAGCGCCCGCCGCATGTTCCCCGGCCCGCCCTGCGCCAGAAGCCCGTCCATCCGACCCAGCATGTCCGCCGACACCGTGGACAACTCAGACAACGCCGCATCCTGCCGCCCATCCCCGGGCACCACCGCCAACGCGATCGACCGACGCCGACACAAAGCGGCCAGCTCTTCGGCGCCATAACGCCAATACTCCAGGCCCCCCAACAGCCGCAGCATCACGCAACTCGCATGCGCCACCACGTCTTCGAGGTACAGATCAACGGACATCGGGTGCTTCAACCGCGCCAGGTTCGCCAGCCGCAACCGAGGCCGAACCCCGTCCATCTCCCGCCACGCCTGCGCCAGTGCGCCCAGATCGCTGTCCGAGAACGACAGCACAACGATATCCCCCGGCGACTGGCCGAGGTCATCGGCCGCCGCTTCCTCATCCAGCGAATGCGTCTCGCGGACCAGCAGATGCATGGCGTCAGACGGCAGCCACAGTATCGACCAAAGCCATTTCGATCGCCGCGCGATCCAGCCCCTTCTGCCCAATCACCACAATCCGCCCCGCCCGACGCTCATCCGCCCGCCACGGACGATCATACTCATGCCGAAACCGCGTCCCCACCCCCTGCACCGCCAGACGCATCGGCTTGCCCGCCACAGCGGTAAACCCCTTCATCCGCAACACGTCAAACCGCGCCGCCACATCCTCCAACATCCTCACCAAAGCCTCAGGCGAGGCCTGCTCTGCAATCACCACCGAAAAACTCTCGAAGTCGTCGTGCTCATGCTCCAGCCCCTCGGCATCGTGATGCGAAGGCCGAGCGTCCAGATCGTCCTCCGCCGCGGCGATCAGCCCCAGCAGCACGGCCACATCCACACGCCCCTCAACCGCCGGCACCATCTTCACCGCACGCGGCGTAGCCGCCGATATCTCCGCCCGCAGCCGCGCCAACGTCTCGGCGTCGAGCAGATCGGCCTTGTTCAACACCACCAGATCCGCACACAGCAACTGGTCTTCATAAACCTCCGCCAGCGGATTATCGTGCTCCAACGACGGATCGGCGGCACGTTGGCGGGCCACATCCTCAGGGTCATCGGCAAACCGACCGGCCGCCACGGCCGGCCCGTCCACCACCGTGATAACGCCGTCCACCGTCACGCGGCTGCGGATGGCGGGCCAGTTGAACGCCTTTACCAGCGGCTTCGGCAACGCCAGGCCGGACGTTTCGATCAGGATGTGATCGGGCGGATTGGGCCGCGCCAGCAGCGCCTCCATCACAGGCAGGAATTCGTCCGCCACCGTGCAGCACAGGCAGCCATTGGACAGCTCCACAATGTCCTCCGGCCCGCAGCCGGGAATGCCGCAGGTCGCCAGCGTGTCGCCATCGATGCCGATCTCGCCGAACTCGTTGACGATCACCGCAATCCGCCGCCCGCCGGCATTGGCCAGCACATGGCGCAGCAACGTGGTCTTCCCGGCGCCCAAAAAGCCGGTCACGATGGTGGTGGGGATCTTGCGCATCACACTGTCTCCTTCTGCACGAAACCAGATCCGGGAATGCGCGCCACAATGGCGTCGCGCAACGAATCGGCCCGGCCGGAGCGCCAGACGGTGCCGTTCTCCGATGCCGCGAACGCCGCACCATAGGCCACCAGGTCGGCGGCATGATCGGGCGTCATGTGGCCAAGCAGATAGCTCCACTTGCCTGGCTGAGACACCGCCGCACTGCACCCCTGCGCGCAATTACCCAGGCAGACCACGGGCTGAAGATCAACCGGCGCATCCACACCCATCCGGGCGATAACGGCAGCCGCCCTGTCGAACATCGCCCGCCCCAACACAGGTTGGCCTTCCACCACGGGCAGCCCGGCCCGGCAGGTCACACAAACATGGAGAACAGGTTTGGCGTCGCTCATCAGGCACGGCCTCCTCACGCACGGCGCGAACCGGATGGCCCGCCGCCAACACAAGGTGCCGATCGCCCGTGAAGCCGGGGGCTTCAACGAGTCGATGTCCAAACGACATCGCCGCCACCGAGGCACCCCGCCCGGCATCGCGATCTTAGAAACACCGCCCTGTAAGGGGTGGCGCCAGATGGCAGGTCTCCTGGCTCACGGATCAAACGTTGTCTGCCAACCTTCCCAAGCCATTCGGCTCAGTGGCATCCGACAGAAAACTCTCCGCCTACAGTTGCGGGGGCAGCCGCGGATTAGAGGGTCACCCCTCGCACCGCATTCCCTATTCACCTTCCGCTATGGAAGGACCATCCCGATCTGCGTATGACCGCACGACGCCGGTGTCAAACGAATGCGGCGGGGGAATCCGAATGTCAGCCACCCACCTTGTCCTCGGCGGCGCCCGCTCCGGCAAAAGCCGCCACGCCGAGGCGCTGGTCGAAGCCCAGCCCAGCCCCTGGACCTACATCGCCACCGCCCAGGCCTTTGATGATGAAATGCGCTCCCGCATTGCCGAGCACCGCGCCCGCCGCCCCCAGGGCTGGACCACGATCGACGCGCCCCTGGACCTCGCGGCGGCGCTGCATCAGGCCGGAAACGCACCGGTGCTGGTGGACTGCCTGACCTTGTGGCTGACCAATCTCATTCTCGGCGAACACGATGTCGCGGCCGCCACGGCGTCGCTGCTTGAGACCCTGTGCACCCGGGACGGTATGACGGCGCTGGTGTCCAACGAGGTCGGTCTCGGCATCGTGCCGGACAACGCATTGGCAAGGCGTTTTCGCGACGAGGCAGGCATCCTCCACCAACGCATTGCACAGGTGGCCGACACGGTGATCTTCATGGTCGCCGGCCTGCCGCTGAAGGTGAAATGACATGAGCGAAGACGCCACCCGCCACAAACACAAGATGGAAAAACGCAAGGCGGTGCAGGACGCCGAGGTCGCGTCGAAAACCATCAACGAAAAGGGCCTGTTGATCGTCAACACCGGCCCCGGCAAAGGCAAATCCACCGCCGCCTTCGGCCTCCTGCTGCGCATGATCGGCCACAACCGACGCTGCGGCGTGGTGCAGTTCATCAAAGGCGCGTGGGAAACCGGCGAACGCAACATGATCTCCAAATTCCCCGATCTTGTCGAATGGCACACAATGGGCGAGGGCTTCACCTGGGAAACCCAGGACCGCGACCGCGACGTGGCAGCCGCGCGACGCGCCTGGGACAAGGCGGTCGAACTGATCCACACCCCCGGCATGGCGCTCGTGGTGCTGGACGAACTCAACATCGCGCTGCGTTACGAATACCTGCCGCTCGACGAAGTGGTGGCCGCCCTGCAGGCCCGCCCCCATGGCGTGCACGTCGTGGTCACCGGCCGCAACGCCAAGCCCGAACTGATCGAGGCCGCCGATCTCGTCAGCGAAATCACCGCCGTAAAACACCACTTTACCGCCGGCGTAAAAGCCCAGCAGGGCATCGAGTTTTGACGCGGACGCCCCCATGCCCGCGCTGATGTTCCAAGGCACCGGCTCCAACGTCGGCAAATCGCTGCTGGTCGCAGGCCTCTGCCGCGCGCTCACGCTACGCGGCATGATCGTGCGCCCGTTCAAGCCGCAGAACATGTCCAACAACGCCGCCGTCACGCCCGATGGCGGAGAGATCGGCCGCGCCCAGGCCCTCCAGGCCCGCGCCTGTGGCGTCGCCCCAGACGTCCACATGAACCCCATCCTGCTGAAGCCGCAAAGCGAGATCGGCGCCCAGATCATCGTCCAAGGCCGCGTTCACGCCACCGCCAAGGCGCGCGACTATCAGAGTATGAAGCCCAGCCTGATGCCCTTTGTGCTCGACAGCTTTAGCAAACTCTCGCAACAGGCCGATATCGTGCTGGTCGAGGGCGCCGGCAGCGCGTCGGAAATCAACCTCCGCCAGGGCGACATCGCCAACATGGGTTTCGCCCGCGCCACAAACACACCGGTTATCCTGATCGGCGACATCGACCGCGGCGGCGTCATCGCCAGCCTCGTCGGCACCCACACCGTGCTAGACCCGGACGACCGCGCCATGATCGCGGGGTTCATCGTCAACCGCATGCGCGGCGACGCCTCGTTGTTCGATGCCGGCATGACGGCGATCGCCGCGCTTACTGGCTGGGCACCCCTCGGTCTGGTCAAGTTCTTCGATGCCGCAGGCCGACTTCCCGCCGAAGACGCCCTGGACCTCGCCGATCGCGCCCGCCCGGATCGCATCGGCGCGCGGCTGGTGATCGCCGTGCCGCTGCTGCCGCGGATCGCCAATTTCGACGATCTCGACCCACTCGGTGCCGAGCCCGATGTCGACCTGCAACTGATACCTCGCGGCACACCGATCCCGCCCTGCGACCTCGTCATCCTGCCAGGCTCGAAGGCCACCATCGCCGATCTCGCATCGTTGAGAGATGAAGGCTGGCACATCGACATTGCCGCGCATGTGCGCCACGGCGGCCGCGTTTTGGGAATTTGCGGCGGTTATCAGATGCTGGGCCGCATCCTGTCCGACCCCTGCGGAATCGAGGGAAAAGCGGAATCCGTCGCTGGCCTCGGCCTTCTCGACGTCGAAACCGTGCTGCGTCCGGCCAAGCAGCTGCGGGAGGTGTCGGGAACCATGGTGTCCAGCGCCGCATCGTTTCGCGGCTATGAGATGCATATTGGCGAGACGTCAGGACCGGATGCGTCCCGGCCGATGCTGCGTTTCGCCGATGGCCACGTGGATGGTGCGACTTCGCCCGATGGCCACGTCGCCGGCACCTATGTGCATGGCCTGTTCACCGACGATGCCCAGCGCGCGGCGTTTCTGGCCGAGATGGGCGCGCAGCCATCGGCTTATCGCCATGACGCCACCATCGAGGCAACACTTGATGCCCTGGCGGCCCACATGGAAGCGCATATCGATATCGACCGCCTGCTCAGCCTCGCACGATAAGCGCAGCGACCAGGAACGCCGCACAGATCTGGATGGCGCAGGCCGTCCGATACAGCGCCAAAGCGCGGCGCAGATCCGCCTCGGTCGCCTCCGCGCATCCGTCTCCCATCCAGCCATCCTCCACCAGCGTGTCGCCATAGATCCGTGGCCCCGCCAGGCGCAGCCCCAGCGCCCCCGCCATCGCCGCCTCCGGCCAGCCCGCATTCGGTGAACGATGCGCCCCAGCATCGCGCCAGACCGCCCGCATGGCGCCCGCAGCATCCTCGCCACGCGACACCGCCGCCAAAATCAGCCAGATCGCCGAAAGCCGCGACGCCGGCAGGTTGATCACATCGTCCAGCCGTGCCGCCGCCCAGCCGAACGCTTGATGTCGTGGCGTCCGGTGCCCGATCATGCTGTCGGCGGTGTTGACCGCCTTGTAGAATACGATGCCAGGCAATCCGCCCACGCCGCACCACAGCGCCGGCGCCACCACGCCATCGGAGAAGTTCTCCGCCAGGCTCTCGATCGCCGCGCGGACCACGCCGGCTTCATCCAGGCTCTCAGGATTGCGCCCAACGATCATCGCCACCTTGGCGCGCCCGCCGGCAAGCCCGTGATCGCGCAGCCCATCGGCGACATCCGCCACATGATCGTGCAGGCTGCGACTTGCCAAAAGCGAACTGGCCAACAATGCCAGCAGCGCAATGGCCACCGGGAAGGCAAGGGCGCCGGACAACGCACCCAGCAGCCCGCGCTGGAAAAGCAACGCCGGCCCAGCGGTAAGCGCGACCAGCACCACCACCGCCAGCACGCCCGCGCTGCGTCGCATCCCGTCCGATCGTGATTCGCGATTGCCGGTGCGATCCAGCCAGCCGATCAGTGCGCCGATCCATACCACCGGATGGCCGATGGCGCGGAACAGCGCTTGCGGGTAACCCATGGCGGCCTCGGCCAGCAGCGCCGCGCAGAGAATGATCACGTCGATGGAAAAAATGGTCCGAATCCCAGAAACACTGCGCAACGATAGCCCGCTCGCGCCTGCACCGGCAGCCCTTGCGCATGGCGGCGCACTGGCCCAGGCCCGCCTTCTGTTTCCACACGCGCCCGAACCGTTCCTCGACCTGTCCACCGGCATCAATCCGGTGCCCTATCCGATGCCGGCCCTGGATACTGCCGCCTTCACCCGCCTGCCGGAGCCTGACGACGAGATACGGCTGCGCCATGCGGCGGCCGAGGCATATGACGTGTCTCATCCCGATATGGTGGTGGCGGCTCCCGGCACGCAGATGCTGATCAGCCTCCTGCCATCCCTGCTGGCCCGCCCACCCGGCCGCGTCGCCATCCTGTCGCCCACCTACAGCGAGCACGCCGCCGTATGGAAGCGGGCGGGGCATACGGTGCAGGAGATGGAATCGCCGGCAGCGCTCGCCAATGCGGATATCGCCGTCATCTGCAATCCAAACAACCCCGACGGGCGCCGCGTTCCGGCATGCGAACTCCGCGCGATCGCGGACATCCTCGCTGCTCGTGCAGGCATCCTGATCGTCGATGAATCCTTTGCCGATCTTGAGCCCGACGGGATCAGCCTCGCCGCCTTCCTGCCGCATCCGGCCGTGATCATCCTGCGCTCGTTCGGCAAATCCTACGGCCTCGCCGGCCTGCGTCTCGGTTTTGCCGTTGCCGCACTCGAACATGCGGCGACGCTCCGCCAGTCCTTCGGCTCCTGGGCGATCAGCGGCCCGGCTTTGGCCATCGGGATCGCCGCATTGCGCGACAAGAAATGGCGTGAGGCCGCGAAGCTGCGACTCGATGCTGACGTGGCACGGCTCGACGCTGAAGTGATGGGGCAGGGGGCCTCGTTCATCGGCGGCACAAGGCTGTTCCGGCTCTACGAGCACCCGGCCGCGACTGCGATTCATGACCGCCTGGGGGCGCAGGGCGTTCTCGTGCGGCGTTTCGAGGCTCATCCCACAAGGCTGCGCTTCGGGCTGCCCGGCAGCGAGGCCTGCTGGATGCGGCTGGAAGCGGCGCTGGCACAGGTTCATACTCCGCCGATCTCATAGGCCGGACAGGAAACCCCATGCACAACAGCGATGAAATCTGGCGCCTGGTCGAAGCCCGCCGGCAGGACTTCTTCGACCTCGCCGACCGCGTCTGGGAAATGCCAGAGCTGAACTACAAGGAAAGCCGCTCCTGCGCCGAGCACACCGCCATGCTGGAAGCGCAGGGTTTCCGCGTGACCCGCAATCTTGCCAACATGCCCACAGCCGTGATGGGCGAATTCGGCGAGGGCGGCCCGGTGATCGCCATCCTCGGCGAATACGACGCACTGCCCGGTCTCAGCCAGGAAGCCGGCGTGGCCACGCCCACCCCGCGCGAAATCGATGATGGCCGCGGCCACGGCTGCGGCCACAACCTGCTCGGCTCCGGCGCCATGATGGCCGCAACCGCTGTGAAGGATTGGCTCGCCGCCAACAACATGAAGGGCCGTGTGCGCTACTACGGCTGCCCCGCCGAGGAAGGCGGCTCGTCCAAGGGCTTCATGGTGCGGGACGGCGTGTTCGACGATGTCGACATCGCCATCTCCTGGCACCCGGCACCCTTCGCCGCCGTCAACAACCCGGCCTCGCTGGCCTGCAACGAGATCGATTTCTCGTTCGTCGGTCGCGCGTCGCATGCCGCATCAGCCCCGCATCTGGGCCGCAGCGCGCTCGACGCGGTCGAGTTGATGAATGTCGGCGTGAACTACATGCGCGAGCACATGCCGAGCGACGCGCGCATCCACTACGCCATGCTCGATGGCGGCGGCGTCGCGCCGAACGTGTGCAATCCCACGCCAAGGTGCGCTACGCCGTCCGTGCCCGCGAACTCAG
>JAYTHH010000475.1:0-2607 GCA_043732745.1 Rhodospirillales bacterium | reverse complement strand
TCGGTTTGGTCAAGGTTTCAACTCCAGAGTGGATCGATGGCGGGCTTGCCGGACAGCACCGCCAGAATGTTGTCGATGGCCCGATCGCCCATCGCTTTACGGGTTTCGTGCGTGGCTGAGCCCATATGCGGCGTCAGAAATACGTTCTTCAAGGTGGCGAAGCGCCTGTCGAAGTTTGGCTCGTTGTGGAACACGTCGAGCCCGGCGGCGGACAGATGACCCGAGGTCAGCGCCTCGATCAGCGCGTCTTCATCCACCAGCGCACCGCGCGCGGTGTTGACGAGGATGGCGCCCTTCGGCAACCGCGACAACGTGTCTGTGTTGATAATGCCCAGCGTCTCAGGGCCGGACGGCGCGTGCAACGAAAGAAAGCCGCAGCGCGGCAGCATTTCGGTGAAATCGCCATACCAGATTGCGCCCTGCTCCAACTCGGGCGGCAGGCGTCGGCGGTTGCAATAGACGATGGTCATGCCGAAGCCACGCGCCCGCGCGGCCATGGCACGGCCGATGCCGCCCAATCCCAGAATGCCCAAGGTCTTGCCCCAGACGCGCACGCCGAGCATTTCGCCCATCCCCATGCCGTGGCCCCAGCCGTTGCGCATCACCGCCTCATACTCGTGGCCACGCCGCGCCGCTGCCAGCAGCAGCATGAAGGCAAGGTCGGCGGTGCATTCGTTCAGCACCTCGGGCGTGTTGGTGATGACAAGGCGGCGCGCCTTGGCCGCTGCCAGGTCGATATGGTCGGTGCCGACCGAGCAGGTGGCGGCGATCCGCACACGCCCCGGAATCTGCGCGATCACGTTGGCGGTGAGCTTGAGATGCGAGGTCAGCAGCAGCGCATCCGCCCTGGTTTCAACCAGCAGCCGCATCGTCTCGGCGACATCCATATCCTTGCCATTGGGAAACGGACAGTCGAATTCCGCACGAATTCGGTCTCCAACGTCGGTTGGCATCTGGCGGCTGACGATCAGGCGCGGTTTCATGGTGGTCTCCCAGGTTGGCGCCATGATGGCGCGCAGCGGGAGCCGGAGCAACGCATGCCCAATTCTTCGCCTATGCGCTCAGCCCTTGGGCGACTCGCTGTCGATATCGGCGGCACCTTCACCGACCTGGCGCTGGAGACACGCGACCAGCGACACACCGCCAAGGTCCTGACCACGCCGGACGCGCCGGAGCGTGGCGTGATGACTGGCATCGCTGCCATCCTGGCCCAGGCCGGATTGCAGGCCAGTGACATCACTATCCTCATCCACGGCACCACCTTGGCCACCAACGCGGTGATCGAGCGCAAGGGCGCCAGGACGGCGCTGATCACCACCCAGGGTTTTCGCGATGTTTTGGCGCTGGGCAATGAAAGCCGCTACGACCAGTATGACCTCAACATCATCCTACCGGAGCCGTTGGTGCCGCGGCACCTGCGCCTGCCCGTGCCGGAGCGGCTCGACAACGAAGGAAACGTGCTGCTGCCGCTCGACGAATTGGCCGTCCGCGCGCTGGTGCCCGTGCTCGTGCGAGAGGACGTGCAGAGCGTGGCGGTGGGGTTCATCCACGGCTTCGTGAACCCCGCCCACGAACGCCGTGTGCGCGATATCCTGGCCGAGATGCTGCCGGATATGCCGGTATCGTTGGCCAGTGACGTGTCGCCGGAAATGCGTGAGTGGGAGCGGTTTTCCACCACCGCCGCCAATGCCTATGTCCAGCCGATGATGGCCCGCTATCTCGGCATTCTCGAAGCCGATCTGCGCGCCATCGGTATGGCGGCGCCAATCTTCATGATGCTGTCGGGCGGCGGCCTTACCACCATCGCCACGGCGTGCCGGTTTCCGATCCGGCTGGTGGAATCAGGTCCCGCCGGCGGTGCGATCTTCTCGGCCACCATCGCCGCCGAATGTGGGCTTCCCGCCGTGCTGTCGTTCGACATGGGCGGCACCACTGCCAAAATCTGCCTCATCGACGATTTCAAGCCGCAGACATCGCGCAGCTTCGAGGTCGCCCGCGTCGGCCGATTTCGGAAAGGATCCGGACTGCCGCTGCGGATTCCCGTGATCGAGATGGTGGAGATCGGCGCCGGTGGCGGCTCGCTGGCCCATGTCGATAGCCTCGGCCGCATCGGCGTCGGTCCGGAATCCGCCGGCGCCGATCCTGGCCCTGCCTGCTACGGCCGCGGCGGCACGCATCCGGCGGTCACCGACGCCAATCTCTCGCTCGGCCGCTATGACCCGGAACGCTTCGCCGGTGGCGCGATGAAGCTGTATCCGGACGCATCGCTTGCTGCTCTCGACGCCGATATTGGCCAGAAGCTGTCTTTGTCGCCAGAGTTGGCGGGCCTCGGCGTGGTCGAGATGGTGGACGAGAACATGGCCAACGCCGCGCGCGTCCATGCCATCGAATCCGGCAAGACCTATGATGGCCGCTGCATGATCGCCTTTGGCGGCGGCGGACCGGTGCATGCCTGCCGCGTTGCCGAAAAAATCGGTATTTCGCGGATTTTGGTGCCTTCCGGCGCCGGGGTTGGCAGCGCCATCGGATTTCTGCGCGCGCCAATTGGCTATGAGGTCGTCCGCAGCCTGTATCAGCGTTTTTCCAGCTTTGACGTTGGCGCGGTGA
>JAYTHH010000474.1:0-8754 GCA_043732745.1 Rhodospirillales bacterium | reverse complement strand
CGCCGACCAGCAGCTTGTCAGCGATGGGGTCGAGCATACGGCCGAGATCGGACGTCTGCGCCCGGCCCCGCGCCAGCTTGCCGTCGAAATAGTCGGTGATGGCGGCGACGGCGAACACCGCACACGCCAACACGTCGCCCAACGGCGTGTGCCAGGCGACGAAGGCCACCAGCACAGGGATGGCGGCGATCCGGCTGAGGGTGAGCAGGTTGGGCAGATCGGTCAGCATGCGGTCTTCATATCGCCATTTCAGACACAGGAACACCCGCCTATCCAGCGGCATCCATGCGCGCGCCAGGGTGAAAATGCGCATAGACGCGTCGCGCGGTCTCTTTCGAGATGCCCGGTGCTGCTTCCAAATCGGTAAGACCGGCCTGTTTCACGCCGCGGGCGGAGCCGAAATGGTTGAGCAGCGCGCGTTTGCGGCCCGGCCCGATGCCGGAGATTTCATCGAGCTCGCTGGTGATCAGCGTCTTGCTGCGGCCGGCGCGGTGGGTGCTGATGGCGAAGCGATGTGCCTCGTCACGCATCCGCTGGAGGAAATACAGCACCGGGTCGCGCGGCGGCAGCTGAAAGGGGGCCTTGCCCTCGGTGTGGAACCACTCGCGGCCGGCATCGCGGTCCGGCCCTTTTGCCATGGCCACCAGCTTCACGTTGTCCACGCCGAGATCGGCGAGCACGCCGGTGACTGCCGAAAGTTGGCCGGCGCCGCCGTCGATCAGCACCACGTCCGGCCAGCCCGGGCCTTCCGTCGCACCCTCACGCAAGGCGCGGCCGAAGCGGCGTTCCAACACCTCGCGCATCATTGCGAAATCGTCGCCGGGGGTGATCGGACCCTTGATGGAGAACTTGCGATAGGCGGATTTGTCGAAGCCCTCGGGGCCGCCGACGATCATCACGCCATAGGCGTTGGTGCCCATGATGTGGCTGTTGTCATACACCTCGATGCGGGTGGGCGGCGCTGCAAGCTCGAACAAGGTGGCGAGCGCGTCGAGCAATTTGCCCTGGCCGGCGGTCTCGGCGAGTTTGCGTTCCAGCGCCTCGCGGGCGTTGGTGGCGGCGTGTTCGACCACTGTGGCTTTCTCGCCGCGCTTCGGCACTGACAGCGTGACGCGCCTGCCGGTGCCGAAGGTCTGGGCTTTGAGACTCAGTGCCTCTTCGATCAGCTCCTGCTCCGGCAGCGCGTGGCTGAGGAAGATGCAGGGCGGCGGCGGCTTGTCGTCGTAGAACTGGGCGATGAAGGCGGCCATCACTTCAGCGGTTTCATCGGCCTTGGCATGGACCGGGAAGAAGGCGCGGTTGCCGTTGTTGCGGCCACCACGGATGAAGAACACCTGGATGCAGGTTTGCCCCGCCAACTGATGGCCGGCGATGATGTCGGCATCGGCGATGCTGGCCGGGTTCATGGTGCCGCTGCCCTGCACATAGGTCAGCCCGCGAATACGGTCGCGCAATGCGGCGGCGCGTTCGAATTCCAGCTTTTCAGCGGCCTCCTCCATCTCGGCGGCCAGTTTCTGCTGCACCGTGCCGGCTTTGCCGCCGAGGAACGCCCTGGCCTGCGCCACCAGGGCCGCGTAGTCGTCTTGGCTGATGCGACCCACGCAGGGCGCCGAGCAGCGCTTGATCGGGTGCAGCAGGCACGGCCGCATCCGATTGGAGTACACGCTGTCGTTGCACGAGCGCAGCAGGAACACGCGCTGCATCGCCGTGATGGTCTGGTTCACCGCCCAGGCCGAGGCGAACGGGCCGTACAGGCTGCTTTTGCGGGTCCGCGCGCCACGGTTTCGGGTGATCTGCGGGAAGGCATGATCCTCCGTCAACATCAGCCATGGGTAGGATTTGTCGTCCCGCAGAACGATGTTGAAGCGCGGCTTGAGGCGCTTGATGAGGTTGGCCTCAAGCAGCAGCGCCTCGGCCTCGGTGTGCGTGGTGACGATCTCCATCGAGACCGTTTCGGACACCATGCGCCGCAGTCGCTCAGACAAGGCCGCGATCTTGGTGTAGGCCACCACCCGGCGCGCGAGTTGGCGCGCCTTGCCGACATACAGCGCCTCACCCTTGGCATCGAGCATGCGATAGACGCCGGGCGACAGCGGCATGGTCTGCAGCGCCGTCTCGATCACCTGAACGCCACGCAGCGGGGTCGGCTGGTCCATGCACAAGTCTAACGCGCGCTGTGGCTTGCGAGAAGCGGCTCAGCAGTTACGTCAATTTGATGAAGTTTTGGCAATATATTGCACCTGTGGACAACCGAGGACGTCAACCGAAAATTGATCCACTGACTCTGTGGATAAGTATGTGGGAAAGCTTCAGCGGCGAAGCGGAGTCCCGCAGAAATCCGCGCCCGACACCGAATTGCCCACAAACTGAGCATGAAGTCTAACCTACTGATTAGTAGAGAAAGTTTTTCTTTCAGGCGTCATGAAATGAAAACAAAGCGCCATGTCACTGAAACTGTTGAGAGCGGCGGTCCGATGGTGGACAATTCAGGTTCTGCGGCGTTCGATCTCCACCCCGGCGCTGCCCGCATCCGGGAAAACATCGAGTTTTTCGACACGTACGCGCACCGATACCACGCGGGTATCCGTAATAATTGACGCGGCGATCCGCTCCGCCAGGGTTTCCACCAGCTGCACATGGCCGCTGGATACGATGCTGCGCGCGGCCTTGGCAACTGCCTCGTAATCGACCACCCTTGCCAGGTCGTCCCGCCCAATCGCCGCCTGCGACATCGGCGACGCGCCCTCGTCGATCACCGCGAGGTCGAGGTTGACGCGGATGCGCTGCGGCGCCTCATGCTCGCTCTGATAAATCCCGATCGAGGCATTCAGCACCAGATCGCGGATGAACACATGTCGAAGACCGCTGGTGGCGTCGGCGATACGGGTGGCATCCATCATCGTCACTCCTCGACCGCCGACATGCCGGCTGGGCTCCATTGCAGATGCTGACCGCCATCGAGCGCCATCATCTGCCCGGTCAACGACGGCATGTGTAGCATGGCCAGCACCGCGTGGCCGATCTCTTCCGGGGAGCTGCCATGCCGCAACGGCACGGAGGCGCATTGCGCGGCGAACTGCTCCGGCGTCTGGCGCGGGCTGGGCACGGTGGGGCCGGGGCCGATGCCATTGACCCGGATGCGCGGCGCCAGTGCCAGCGCCATGGTCTGGGTCAGTGCCCACAGCGCGGCCTTGGAGACGGTGTAGGAGACGAAATGCGGCGTGAGCGACCACACGCGCTCATCAAGCAGATTGACGACCAGGCCCTGTGCCTCTGCCGGCAGGGCCTTGGCAAAATCCTGCATCAGCACGAAGGGCGCCCGCAGATTGGGCTCGATATGCGCGTCCCAGCTCTCGCGGCTGGCATCCCGCCATTCGTCACGCTCGAAGTTCGATGCGTTATTGACCAGCACGCCGATCGGGCCGAGTACTTCGGTGGCGCCGGCGATCAGGCTGCGGACGGCGGCCTCGTCGGCGAGCGAGGCCTGCAGGACCACGGCAATCCGGCCGATGGCACGGATGTCGCGGGCCGTCTCGTCCGCGTCCTCCCGGCTGGTGTTGCAGTGGATGGCGACGTCAAAGCCGGCTCCGGCCAACGCCATCGCGATGCCGCGGCCGATCCGTTTGGCGCCGCCGGTGACGAGGGCGGCGCGGGGAATTTGGGGAGATATGCGCATACCAACCTCATAGCGCAGATTTGCGTGGCGTTGCACCGGCGCGTGTCATCCTTTTGCCCGATCTACGTGATGTCGAGGCAAGCGAGGTGGCCGGTGGTGCGGATGTTGCTGCCGGTTTCGAACACCGCGCTGTCCCATCGCGCCAGCGTGTGGGTCTGGCCGTCGTTGCTCACGATGGCGCCGTCTTCGAGGGCTACCACCACCGTGGCGCCGCCCTGGCCCCAGGCACCGCCATCCGCCCCGATCCGCACGCGATGGCTGGCGCGGCTGCGTTCCGTCATCACGTTGAGCACGCGGCAGGGGCCGTGCGGCAGATGGCAGGCGAGACCCAGGCCGCCATCGAATGGGGTGGGGGAGAGCGGGGCCACCGCCACATCGCGGCCGTCGTCGAAGCGCAGCACGAAGCCTTTACCGTCGATCAGCGTGATGGTGCGGTCCACGCCGGTGTAGTCGGAAAAGCGTGCGTCCTGGTCCAGCCAGGCGAAGGCCACCAGCCAGCCGGGGCCAATGGCGATATCGGCCTTGCGGCCGGCCTGGTTCGGCCATGGCGAGATGGGAAGCAGGGCCGCGCGCTGGATGATCGGTTTCATTGCCGCAGCTGACACCCGCTGAGGCCAGTCACACCACTGCCGTCTTTGCTTCCAGGCCGATCGACTGGGCCAGGCGCTCCAGCCGCCGGGTCACCGATTCTCCAGCAAACACGCCCGTTCCCGCGGTGAGCTGCAAGGTGAGCACATGGTTGGGCAGAAGCCTGGTGCCAGCCAGCAGGTCGGGCGTGCCGGCGGACAGCGTGTAGGCCAGGCGCAGGGCCATGCCGAGCACGGTGGCACGGCGGGTGGCCTCGAAGCCAAGTAGCATGCGGGCGGTGGAGAGGAAGCCGGCATCCGGGTCGGCCTCGTAGCGCACTGCGAGCGTCATCGCCAGGAAGGCGCGGGCGTGGTGGTCCAGACCGATGCCGGGCTGGCGCAGCACGCGCATGAAGCTCTGCTCGGCGCGGTATTCCGGATGGTCGTGGCTGCCGATGTCGCTCATCCAGCAGGCGGTCTCACGCAGCCGCAGCACCTCGCCGGCCTCATTGGGAAACAGCGGGTTGGTCCATTCCACCAAAGCGGGCGGCAAAGCGGGGTCGCGGCCGAAGCGCTGCGCCAGCTCCTGGCCTGCGGCGACCATTGGGTCCAGCCTGCGGATGGCTTCTGGCACATGGCTCATATACCAGCCCTCGCGCAGGCCGTTGGCGCTGAAGATCACCCGGCGCGCCGAGGTGGCGCGCAGCAGGCGGCGCAGCACCACGGCGGCGAACGGCAAATCCTCCACCCGCCGTCGCGCCACGCCGGGCATGCGTTCGAGCGCGCGTCGGGAGGCGGCGGCAATCACTCCGGTCAGATCGCGCGCCTCCTCCCGCTCGATGGTGTAGTGGTGCACCATGTTGAGCGGATAACCGGTCTGCGCCAGGTGGATGCGGGCCAAGGCGCGCCAGGCGCCGCCAACCAAATACAGGTCGCGCCCGGCGCCCTCGGCCAGCCAGGGCAACTCGGCCAGATCGGTTTCGGCGATGGCGCGTGCTCTGATCGGGTCGAGATTGGCGCGCTCGGACAGCCGGATCACGCCGAGCTTCAAGCTCTGCGCTCGGCCGCGTTTGCCGGCATTCAAACGCACCAGTTCCAGCGAGCCGCCGCCGATATCGGCCAGGATGCCATCGGCGGTGGGGATGCCGCAGAGCAGGCCGGCGGCGGCATAGTCCGCCTCCATTTCGCCGGGCAGGGCGTGGATGGGCACGCCGGGCATCCTGCTGCGCAGCGTCGCCACGAAGTCCGGCCCGTTGGAGGCATCTCGCACCGCCGCCGTGCACAGCACTTCGAACGGGCTGGCGCCCATGGCGCGGGCGATGGCGTTGTAGCGCTCCATCACCATCAGCGCCTGGTCGAGCCCGTCCTCGTTGAGCTTGCCCGACGCGTTCAGGCCGCGACCAAGCTTGAGCACCGCCTTCTCGTTGAAGATCGGCGTGGGATTGCGGCATTGGCCCTCGAACACCACGAGGCGTACCGAGTTCGAGCCGAGATCGACCACCGCGGACCGCGGCAGTCCGGAATCATTTGTATAAGGCATTGATCTTGTTTCTAATCCTGCAGAATACGGTCCTGCTTGCGGCTATGCGGTATTACCGGCGGCGCGGTATGGCCATGCAGGGCAGAGCCGCGGCCGGACAGCGATGGGTTGGTCATGAAATACTGATGCGCCGACACCGGCGTGACGTTCGCGCCCGGATGCTCGCGCCGCCAGCCGCCATCGGCGCCCAGGTCCCAGGACTGCATGTTATCCTGCAGATTCACCACCATGATCTGGTCCAGGATCTGCGCGTGCACGGTGGCGTTGTGGATGGGCACGAAGGTTTCCACCCGCCAGTCCATGTTGCGCGCCATCCAGTCGGCCGAGCTGATGAACACCTTGGCATGGCGGCTGGGCAACTTGTAGCCGTTGCCGAACACGCAGATGCGCGCGTGTTCAAGGAAGCGGCCGACGATCGATTTCACCCGGATGTTCTCGGACAGGCCGGGCACGCCCGGACGCAGGCAACAGATGCCGCGTATGATGGCGGTGATCTTCACGCCAGCCTTGGAGGCTTCGTAGAGCTTGTCGATGAGGTCGGTATCGACGAGGGAGTTGAGCTTCAGCCAGATGGTGGCTGGCTTGCCCTTGTGGGCGAACGCGATCTCGTGATCGATCAGCCCCATGATGGCGCTGCGCGTGGTCAGCGGGCTGAACGACAGCGCGTCCATCTTCTCCGGCTTGGCGTAGCCGGTCATGAAGTTGAACAGCCGGGCGGCATCGCGCGTAAGGTCGGGGTCGCAGGTGAAGAAGCTGAGATCGGTGTAGATGCGCGCGGTGATCGGGTGATAGTTGCCGGTGCCGAAATGCGCGTAGGTGCGCATGACGGCGCCCTCACGCCGCACGATCAACGAGATCTTGGCGTGGGTCTTCAGCTCCGTGAAGCCAAACACCACCTGCACGCCAGCGGCTTCGAGCCGCCGCGCGAGGCTGATATTGGCGGCCTCGTCAAAGCGCGCCTTCAGCTCGACCATTGCGGTGACGGATTTGCCGGCCTCGGCCGCCTCGATCAGCGCGTTGACGATCGGGCTGTCGCGGCTGGTGCGGTACAGCGTCTGCTTGATGGCCACCACCGAGGAGTCGCCGGCGGCCTGACGCAGGAACTGCACCACCACGTCGAAGCTCTCGAATGGGTGGTGCACCACGATGTCCTTGGCGCGGATGGCGGCAAAGCAGTCGCCGCCGAAATCGCGGATGCGCTCGGGAAAGCGGGGCGTGTAAGGCGGAAACAGCAGGTCCGGCCGGTCGTCGCCGATCAGCTGCTTCACGTCCACCAATCCCAAAATGCCGGGCTGGACGAACACCTCCTCGGGTGGCACGTCCATTTCGTCGGCCACGAAATCACGCAGGTCGTCAGGGGTTGTGGACGTAACCGCGAGATGGATGGCAACCCCGCGGCGGCGGCGCTTCAGCGCAGTCTCATAGGACCGGACGAGGTCTTCGGCCTCGTCCTCGAACTCCACGTCGGTGTCGCGGATCAGGCGGAACATGCCTTGGCCGAGCACGCGAAAGCCCGGAAAGATGCGCGACATGAACAGGCTGGCGACGTCTTCCAACATGACGAAGCGGATCACGCCGCTGTCGTCGGCGGGTAGGCGCACGAAGCGCTCGACCAGTGCCGGCAGCGGGATCAGGCCGCGCATGGCGTGGCCGTCCTCGTCGCGGATCAGCCGCAGCGCCATGACCAGACCCATGTTGGGGATGAACGGAAAGGGATGGGCGGGGTCGACGGCCAGCGGCGTCAGTACCGGAAATACGCGTTCCATGAACCAGGCTTCGAGCCAGGCGCGATCGGACGATGACAAAGCGGCGGTTTCGGTGACGAGGACGCCGGCGGCGCCGAGCAGGCCGCGCAATTCGCTCCAGACGCGCTGCTGCTCGCCCATCAGTGCTTCGGCCCGTGCCGTCACGTCAGCAAGTTGCTGGGCCGGGGTACGACCGTCCGGTGACAGGCCGGTGACGCCGGCCTTGGCCTGGCCGATCAGCCCAGCCACACGCACGGAGTAGAATTCGTCGAGATTGCCGGCGCTGATCGACAGGAAGCGCAGACGCTCCAGCAACGGATGGTTCTTGTTTTCGGCCTCGTCCAGCACGCGCTGGTTGAAGTCCAGCCAGGACAGCTCGCGATTGATGAACCGATCGGGGCCGAGGACGTCGAGGGCTTGCGACATGGGCGGCTCCGATAGGGGAGGCTTTGTGGCAGCGTTGGTCTCGTTCATTGCGCGTTCCTACAGGAAGCCGGGTCCATCCGGCGAGGTGGCGAGCTCATGCCACGTCAAATCTTCATGAAAGCTTGTTGGTGATACGGGATCGGTTTCCACGATTTCGGACACAACGGACGCAGCCATGGCGCGGTTGATGCGCCCGCCGCTGGCCAGCGCCAGATGGTCGAGTCTGGCTGCAGCCTCCCGCAACGCCGCGGGGGTTCGCGGCAGTCTGCGGAGCAGGAATTCCTGAACCGTCTCGGGCACCGGAAGCTGGCGATCGGCCAGGAGTGCGGCCAGCAAAGCGCGCAGCAGGTCGTCATCGGCCGGACGGATTTCCACGGCGAGCGTGGCGCGCAGGCGGCTGTCGAGGTCGGGCAGGTGGGTGTCCCACCGGGCCGGCGCCGCGCGGCCGGCGATCACCACCGAAAAGCCGGCTTCGGACGCGGCGTTGAGCACATGCAGCAACGGGCGCTCGGCAGCCAGATCGGCATCGTCGATCGCCAGCGGGCCGGTGGGCGGCTCCAGCGCCAAATCCTCGTGGGCCAAGGCCTCGCCGGACAGCCGCGTGGCACGGTGGTGCCGTGCCCAGCGGTCCAACAGATGCGACTTGCCGCTGCCGGCATTGCCCCACACCGCGAGACGGTGCTGCGGCCAGGCCTGTGGCTTGGCCAGCAGCGACACCGCCTGCAGGTTGGACGGCGCCTCGAAGAAGGCCATCCGGTCGAACCGTGGCGCGTGCGGGAAGGGCAGCGGCAACTGGCGGAC
>JAYTHH010000473.1:0-2608 GCA_043732745.1 Rhodospirillales bacterium | reverse complement strand
TACCTCCCATCCAACCAATCCCGGAACTGATCCCGATAAAACCGGCTGCCGGGCACCCCAGAATTACCAATATTCTGCACCGCCCTAAACCGATCGGGTTCGGAAAAATCCACGACGATCCGATACTCCGCACCCGACGTCGCCTGGTGCGGCGGCAGCTCGCCGCCAGTGTTGCGCAACGTGTGCGAGCCGCCATCCACCGGCGCCGGGCCGATATCGAAAGCCGACGCGGTCGCAATGGCGGAGATCGGATGCCGCCAATGCGCGACATGTACCTGCCCCCAGGCCCACAGCGCCTCGTCCTCGCCCAGCCGTGCGGCGAGGTCGCGCAGGCTCTCGGCGGCCACTTCGGCGATTTTGGCCTCCAGACCCTCGCCGAAATAGTCGACAAACGCACCTTCTAGCACGCTGATGCAAAGTCCGGTCTGCTGCACCGTCAGCCCGATGAGATATGCCGGCAGATGCACCACCTGCACCGCGCGGTTCCACAGCGCCATGAACGTCTCGAATAGAGTAGGTGCTGCGCTGCTCAGGGAATAAGCGAAATCCCAGCCGCGCAAGATGTCCGCGAACGGCTTCGTCTCCTCACCCGACAGCGCCGCCAGAATGAACGGTACCATCCGTTCGGCGCGTGTGTTCTTCACATCGTTCTGCAGGGCGATATTGTCGGCCGCATCGAGCGTCTCGTGGGCCGCGAACACCTGGTCAATCCGCACGCCGCGATGCCCCTGCGAATAGGCGCCGTAGATGGGATAGGGATAGTTCGCCGGCACAATCCGCTGGTTCGCACTCGCCACCGTGCCCGAGGCCGGGTCGGCGCGATGCGGCATGCCCTCGAAAGGGATGTATCCGGTCCATTGATCGAGCAGATTGCCGGCATCGCGCACACCGGGCCACATGCGGCCACGGATCGGAATCCGCCCGGCCATCTGGTAGCCGATATGCCCACTCACATCGGCATAGACCCAGTTGAACACGGCCACCGACCAATCCCGCAAGGTCGCGCGAAATGCCTCCCAGCTCCGGGCGCGGCCCAACCCGATGATGGCACGTAGGTCGTCCATATGCTCCATGCCCACCCAGCGCAGCGACATCGGGACATCGCCGGCGGCATCGATGGACGGCACCAACGCGTTGACGATCGGGCCGCGCACGGTGGAACGGATGGTCAGCGCGTGGTCAGCCTGCCCGCGGACCTTGATGTGGACAGCGCGTTTGCCGAACGGCAGAAACCCGTCGCCCTCCCGATACCGGTCGCCATCCGCAGGATCCACCACCTCCCGATACAGGTCCCGGGTCGAGGCCATGTTGTTCGTCAGGCTCCAGGCGGAGTGGCCGTTCGATCCATACCAGAACCCGGGAATCCCAGGATGGCCACACCCGGCGGCATCATCCTCCGGCCCGTGCAGGCCGAATTCATACCAGCTCGACGGCACCCAGAACGGCTGGTGCGGATCGCCGGCCAAAAACGGAAAACCCGTGGCGCTGCGCTGCGGTGCGATCGCCCAGTTGTTCGAGCCCGTGGCGTCGTCCGAGCCCGCGACCACATCAGGGAGCACCAGATTGTCGGAGGCTTCGGGCGTGAGATAGGCGGTGCGCAGATGCTCCGGCAGAAGCAGCGCGGCCTCAGCGGCAATCAGCCGATCGATCCGCCCATTCAGCGACCACCAGAAGCCCCGCGCAGTGCCGATAACGTCACGCAATGTGAACGGCTCGGGCCGATAACTGAGAATGAGGAATTCCACCGGCAACCCATCGCCCATCGCCGCAATCCCGCAATTGATCCCGGCCACGAAGGCGTCGACGATGTCCCGCGTCGAAGGATCGATCAGCCCCACCTCGCGGTCGGCTATCTCGTCGATCCCCACGGTCAGATGCGCCACGTCACTGGCCAGATAAGCCGACCCAAGAATCTCCGCCTGCCGCCCGAACGCACGCCGGCGCAGACGATCCATCTGCCACAGCCGATCCTGCGCCATCGCCAGGCCCAGGCCGAAATAGACGTCCGACGTGTGCGCCGCAAACACATGCGGCACCCCGGCGCCATCCCGCAGGATCTCCACCTTGCCCAGCACCGCGGCATGGATGGTGGTGTCCACCGGCGCCGCCCGACGCGCCAGCCAGGCGTCTCGGGCGCGGGAGAATTCAGCCGCTTCGACGCCAAGTTCAGCGAGCGTGCGTTCGCCGCGCAACGCAGACAGGATGGATGTATCGTCAATCATGGCGTTGCCTCCTCTGAACTGATCCTGACAAAATTTTTCGTCGGCTGCCAATTTGGCGCTGGATACGTCTCGTATCCCCACACATCAGTCCGGCTTGCGGATGAGCTCTTCCTGATGCGCCTTCACGAATTCAGCCATGCTCGTGAATCTGAAATCATAGAAGCTGCCGTCCGGCGGCGCCATCGTAGCGCCCCAACCATCCTTGTCGTGCCGACGGTCGATCCAGGCGGAAGTCAGCCCAACCTGCTTAGCCGGCGCATGATCATGAAAAAGGCTTTGTGCCGTGTGCAGGACGCAGCCCTGCTCCACACCGATCCCCTTGAGGTGATCGAGCATGTAATGGAAGTTTGCAACATCAGGCTTGTACGATCCAATATCCTGCGCCG
>JAYTHH010000472.1:0-2612 GCA_043732745.1 Rhodospirillales bacterium | reverse complement strand
CCACGCACCACGCCGTCCACGATACGCTTGGTGCGGGGCAGTTTCGGGTCACCGAAGCGCAAAGCGTTGAGGTTGGCGATGGGGCGGGCGCCCATGGTGAAGACGTCCCGCAGGATGCCGCCGACGCCGGTGGCGGCGCCCTGGTAGGGCTCGATGAAGCTGGGGTGGTTGTGGCTTTCCATTTTGAAGATGGCAGCGAGGCCGTCGCCGATATCGACCACGCCGGCGTTCTCGCCGGGGCCGTGGATGACCCAGGGGGCCTTGGTCGGCAGAGTTTTGAGCCAGACGCGAGAGGATTTGTAGGAGCAGTGCTCCGACCACATCACGCTGAAGACGCCGAGTTCGGTGAACGAGGGCGTGCGGCCCATGATGTCCAGAACGCGCTGATACTCTTCGGCGCTGAGGCCGAATTCGGCGGCAAGCGCCTGGTTGACGTCTTTCATGGGAGACCCTTTACGCTGCGAGGGCGGCGGCGAGGCCGTCGAAGAGGGGCTTGCCGTCGGTGCCGCCCATGAGGGGGTCGACGAGGTCTTCGGGGTGCGGCATCAGGCCGAGCACGCGCAGGTTGGGCGAGTAGATGCCGGCGATGTTGCGCTGGGATCCATTGCGGTTGGCGGCGTCGGTGATCGCACCGGTGGGCGTGGCGTAGCGGAACCCCACGAGGCCCTCGCCTTCGAGACGGTCCAGCGTGTCGGCGCTGGCAAAATAGTTGCCGTCGCCGTGGGCCAAGGGGGCGCGGAAGACCTGGCCCTTCTGGTAGTGGCCGGCGAAGTTGGTGTCGGCACGTTCGACGCGCAGGTGGCAGTCCATCGACAGGAAGCGCAGGCTGGCGTTGCGCAGCAGGGCGCCGGGGAGCATTCCGGCTTCGGTGAGGATCTGAAAGCCGTTGCAGACGCCGAGCACATGGCCACCGCGCCGTGCGTGTTCGTGGATGGCCGGCATGATCGGGCTGTGCGCGGCCATGGCGCCGCAGCGCAGGTAGTCGCCGCTGCTGAAGCCGCCGGGCAGCACCACGAGGTCGATGCCTTCCAGCACTGTCTCCTTGTGCCAGATCATCCGCGGCTTGTGACCGGTGGCCAGTTCCAGGGCGATCGCCATGTCGCGTTCGCGGTTGATGCCGGGGAAGACGACGATGGCGGCCTTCATGTCAGACGATCTCCACCTTGAAGCTCTCGATCACGAGGTTCGCCAGCAGGCTGCGGCCCATGTCTTCGGCGGATTTGCGGGCGGCTTCGGGATCATTTTCAGCCAAATCAAGTTCGATGCGCTTGCCGACGCGAACCTCGCCGACGCCGGTGAAGCCCAGTACGCCGAGCGCGTGGCCGATGGCTTTGCCCTGTGGGTCGAGCACGCCCTCTTTCAACATGACCGTTACTACTGCTTTCATTGCATCGTCTCCGGGCCTTTGAGGTCGCGCATGCCGGCTTCGGGCAGAATACCAAGTCGGCGTGCCACTTCCTGGTAGGCTTCCTCAACCTTGCCGAGGTCGCGGCGGAAGCGGTCCTTGTCCATCTTCTCGTTGGTCTTGCTGTCCCACAGGCGGCAGTTGTCCGGGCTCAGCTCGTCGGCGAGCACGATGCGCATGTCGTCGTTCTCATACAGGCGGCCGAACTCGATTTTGAAATCGACCAGAGTGATGCCGACGCCGAGGAACAGCCCGGTCAGGAAGTCGTTGATGCGCAACGTGAGGGCGACCATGTCGTCCATGTCCTGGGTGCCGGCCCAGCCGAACGCGGTGATGTGCTCCTCGGCCACCATCGGGTTCTGCAGCGCATCGTTCTTGTAATAATACTCGATGATCGAGCGCGGCAGGCGGGTGCCCTCGGGGATGCCGAGGCGTTTGGACAGGCTCCCGGCGGCGACGTTGCGCACCACAACCTCGATCGGGATGATCTCGACTTCGCGGATCAGCTGCTCGCGCATGTTCAGGCGGCGGACGAAATGCGTGGGCACGCCGATCTCGCCCAACCGCAGCATCAGGTATTCGCTGATGCGATTGTTCAGAACGCCCTTGCCGGTAATGGTGCCCTTCTTCTGCGAATTGAACGCGGTTGCATCGTCCTTGAAATACTGCACCAGGGTGCCCGGCTCGGGGCCTTCGAACAGGATTTTGGCTTTACCTTCGTAGAGCTGGCGGCGGCGGGCCATGTGGCAATTCCTCGGAGGCGGCTTGCCCCATGCGCGGCGTTCCCGGGGACGGGTGTCGTGCGCGGGGGTATAGCAGGCGGTGGCGGAGGGTGCCACGCCCCTGACACATAAGAGTTCGGCGCGTGCCTATGCGGCGGGGCCGGGTTCGCCGAAGACGCGGGTGTAGATGGCGTCGAGCTGGCGGAGATGGAGTTTGGCGTCCATTGCGGCGTCCAGCATTGCTGATGGCACGCGGCCGGCGACCTCGGGGTCGGCGTCGAGATTCTCGCGGAAATTGCGGTGGTCGGGTTTGCCGAGGGTGGACCAGGTGGCCATCGCGTTGCGCTGGACGATGCGATACGCGTCCTCCCGCGAGATGCCGGCGCGTGCCAAAGCCAGCAGGATCTCGCCGGAATGCACGACGCCGCCGAGGCTTTCGAGGTTGGCCACCATCTGCTCCGGATAGACAGTCAGCTTCTCCATCA
>JAYTHH010000471.1:0-2615 GCA_043732745.1 Rhodospirillales bacterium | reverse complement strand
CGATGAAAACCCAATTCTCCGGCACGTCGAGCGCCCCCGCCACGGTCGCGGGATCAAGGATGGACACCCAGCCCATGCCCAGTCCTTCGGCGCGCGCGGCAAGCCACAGCGTGTGCACCGCCATCACGGCGGAATAGGCGATTGTTTCGGGCATTGTGGCGCGGCCCAGCCCCCTGCCCTGCGCCGGCTCCGGCTCGGCGAAGACCGCGAGATGGCAGGGCGCCTCGTCCAGCCCGGCCAGTTTGAGACGCGCGTAAAGCCCCGCGTCCTCGACGCGCGCAGCCAATGCGGCGGCGTTGCACGCGGCGAAGTTTTCGCGCACCGCGGCGCGGCGGGCGGGGTCGTCCACGGTGACAAAACGCCAGGGTTGGCTCAGCCCGACCGACGGCGCGAGATCGGCGAGATCGAGCAACCGGTCCAGCAATTCCGGTGCGACGGGATTGGGTCGGAACCCCCTGACATCGCGGCGCAATCGAAACAGATCGCCCAGCCGATCCTGAAACTGCCGGTCGAACGCAGGCTGGGCGAACGCTGATGCCCCCGGCTCAGAGATGGAATTCTTCCGTCACGCCGGGAAAATCGCCGACGCTACGATGCCGCTCGGACGCCACGGTGCCGTCGGCCGGGCGCACCACCTGGCAAGTGCGCAGACCCGCCGACGACGCCGCGTCGAGTTCCGCCTCCATGTCCGACAGGAACAGCACTTCGGCCGGCGGCACGTTGATGCCGATGCACAGCCGGTCGTAGCTTTCGGGCTCACGCTTGTGGCCCACATTGGTGTCGAAGAACCCGGAGAACAGCCCGGTGATGTCGCCGTCGACGGAATGGCCGAACAGCAGCTTCTGCGCCGCGACGGAGCCCGAGGAATAGACGTAAAGCCTCAATCCGCCGCGCACCCAGCGGCGCAGCGAAGCCGTCACATCCGGATACAATACACCCTGCAGTGAGCCGTCGGCATAGCCGGCATTCCAGATCAGCCCCTGCAGGGCCTTCAGCGGCGTGATCTTCGCGTCCTCGTCCATCCAGTGCTGCAGCGTGGTCAACGCCTGCTTGCCCGGCACCATCCGCTCCACCTCGGCGGCGATCGCAGCCGCCTCCGGCATCTTCAACGCTGCTTCGAGCCGGACGCGGGCATAGGGAAACAGCGTATCCCGCACGAAGGCGATCGGCGTGGTGGTGCCCTCGATATCAATGATGACGGCCGCCGGAGGGAGCATCAGGCGGAGGCCACGACCGGGGCGCCTTCAATCACGGCTGGAAAGCGGGCGCTGATCGCATCGCCGGTGAAATGCGCCACCCAGCCGGACGTGTCGCTGAACACGCGCAAGGCCGTGAAGAACGGCTGGTCGCCGGCATCAAACCAATGCTGGGTGTGCGCCGGCACCGATATCAGGTCGCCTTGGACGCAATGCGCGTCCCACACGCGGCCATCGACATGCATGATGAAATTGCCGGAGCCATGCACGAAGAAGCGCACTTCATCTTCGGTGTGGGTGTGCTCGGCCAGGAATTTCTCGCGCAGCGTCCGGGCCTGCAGGTGATCCGGCGTGAGTTTGATCACGTCGGACGAGCCGGCGCCGATGCTGCCCATCAGCTCGTCCAGATAGGGCTTGTAGGCGGCCAGGATCGCCTCGGGGCTGTCCTCCGGCGACAACGTGACGGGGCTGGTCCAGCGTTCGAAGCGCACCCCGATCGCTGAGAGTTCACGGGCGATTTCGGCGGCATCCTCGGTGGCGACAACCGGAGTGCCCGGCGCGTCGTCGCGATACACGGTCAGACGGCTCATCGTTCCAGCTTCCTTTTTTCAAGCTCGCAGGCGAGCAGGAATTCCAACCCCTCCAGCCGCGCCAAAGCCGCGTTGATGGCGGGTCCCCATATATAGACCCCGTGACCACGGATCAGATAGCCCAACGGCGTGCCACGGACGAGTGTTGGCTCGACAACGGAGGCAAGACGGGCAATGTCCTGGTCGTTGTCGAACACCGGGATTTCCAGCGCAGTGTCATGCGTGGTCTGACCCTCGAACACTTTCAGAACTTCGTAGTGCGCCAGCCGGATCGGCCCGGAGGAGAGCAACGACAGAACTGTCCCGGCCACCGAATGGCCATGCAGCACGGCGCCCACATGCGGAAGAAGACGATAGATCTGGCAGTGCAGCAGCGTTTCGGCGCTGGATTTCGCATTGGCGGTCAGCGCCACCCCGGCGAGATCCACCTGCATCACGGACCCGGAGTCGAGGAAGCCTTTGTGGTTGCCGCTGCGCGTGATTGCCAGACGTTCGGCATCAAGTCGGACCGAGATATTTCCGGCTGTGGCCGGCACCCATCCGCGCTCATCCATCCGCTGCCCGGCCCGCACGATCGCATCGATCGCCCAGGCCGGGGTCTGTTGGTCCATCAGCCGCCGCTCAGGAGTGGTGTACGGCCGTGGTGTTGCTGGCTGTCGTGGTCGCACCGGGAGCTGGGATGGTGCCCGCCGGCCTTTCGGCCGTGGCCGCCATCGAGGCGTCGGTTTCCTCGTCCGCCATGTTCTTCTTGAATGATTTGATGCCCTTGGCGAAATCGCCCATCAGGTTGCTGACCTTGCCGCTGCCGAACAGCAGCAACACGACCATG
>JAYTHH010000470.1:0-8778 GCA_043732745.1 Rhodospirillales bacterium | reverse complement strand
AACGAAAACCCACGCCCATTCAGATGGACCAAGGACCCCGACAAGATCATCGCCGCGGTCAGGCGAGGGCACCAAGCGTTAGATTCGCTCCACTAGCGCGATTTCGGTGTGATGGTCTGCACGGCCTGCGTCAGGCGCGCGGCATCGACGTAGGGCAGCGGCAAGTATCGGGCGGACATGGCCGCCGCCAGCATTTGGGCAAGGGCCGATGGACGTGTCGCCGTGTCCACCAGCAGCACCGCGCGGCCTTGCCGGCGAATGGCAGACGCCGATTGCAGCGCCTCGGCCTCGGCGACGGCCCGGCCGCCCAGCCCGTTGCGACCCACATTGGATTTGCCATCCGTCAGCACCACGATGACAGGTGTGCCACCCCGCCGCTGCACGCTGGCGGCCAGCGCTTCGGCAGCATCGAGACCTGCGGCCAACGGCGTGCCGCCACCGCCGGGAAGGCCGGACAGGCTGCGCTTGGCTCGCACCAGCGAGCGAGTTGGTGGCAGCAGGATGTGTGCCCCTTTACCGCGAAACGACACCACGGCCACGGTATCGCGGCGGATATAGCAATCCGCCAGCAGCAGTTCGACGGCCCCCTTCGCCTCGGCGAGACGGGTGGCGGCGGCCGAACCCGATGCATCGACGGCAAAGATCGTGGTGGTTTCGGTGCGCTCGCGGAACCGCGAAATATGGAAATCGTCGAACCGCACCTGGATCCGGCCGGGCTCACCGCCCTCGGTGGCGCGCAGGCGTTGCCAGGGGGCGGCGGCGCGCAAGGTCTCCACCAAATTAAGCCGGGCGTTCGGCCCCGGCGCGCCACGCCGGATGCCAGCGGGCCGGCCACGCTTGCCGGATTTTTTGAAAGCGCCAGATTTGCCCTGCGAGCGGGAGGCGACGCGCTGCTCGAAATCCGCCTTCAACTGTGCCAGCAATCCCGCCGGAATGGCCGCGGTCGCGGCGTCCAGCACCCTATCATCGAGCGGTATTTCATTCGTCGCGCCGTCGCTCTCCGGCTCAGGCGTCTCATCCTGGGACGGCGCCGGATCGGCTGGATTGGTCGCATCGTCAATCGGTTCCTCGTCAGGCCCCGGTTGATCCTCTGGCAACTGTTCCTCGGCCGCCGGCACCCGCGTCGCCCGAGGTGCCAGCACCAGGCGCGCGGCGACGGTGGCATCTTCCATCGCAATCTCGGCACGCCCGGCCAGGGCCGCGGAGGCGCGCGCCACCCGCAACGCCAGCAACGCGCCGCGCAACGACCACACGCCCAGCGCCAATGCCGTGCCCGACAATGCCGCGATCACCGCGTCACTTGCCTCGATACCGCTCAAACGGGCGCGGGCCTGCGTCACCGCGTCCAGATCGTAGGCTAGGCTGTCTTCATCAAGCCCGGCCCGCAGCTCCAGCCGAAACGCCATGCGGTCGAGCAGCGCAGGCGACAGTTTTTCGTCATCGCCCTCCCCTTCGTCCAGCGCCACGAAGCCGATTCGCGCGAGGCTTTCCGACACGATCCCGTCGCGTGCCGTCACCACCATTCCGGTGTCGATCGTGGCACAGAGCTGCGCTGCCACGGCATCGGCCAACCGCTCCGCCATGGCCACCAGCACGACGCCGCCATCGGTCTGCGCCAAAATTCCGCGCTCAGCGATCGGGCGCCTGGCGCGGAGTGTGGCGGCGATGTCCAGCCCGCCGACCAGCCGCCCTTCGGCGATGTTGAGCGGCATGCGACGCACAGGTGCCGCCGGATCGAGGCAGGCACGCAGCAGGGTCAGAAATGCATCGCGCACCGGCCCCGGTCGGCCGCGCAATGCAACGCCGCCCAGCCCCGCCGGATCGACGGCGAACAACAAGGCTGCCAACGCAGTGTCAGCAGCAGCCTGGCTCATGCCGCGAACAATTCGGCCAACGCACGATCCACTCGCGTGGTGGAGCCGGCATCGTCCAGCACGTTCCGACGCAGCCGGTGGCGCAGCGACGGGGCGGCAATCTGGCGCAGATGCGCTTCGGTCACCACCTCGGCCCCCTCGAATGCCGCCAGCGCCCGCGCCGCGCGCATCAGCGTCAGTTCGGCGCGCAGCCCGTCAGTGCCAAGATTGATGCAGAGTTGAGACGCCTGTTCGAGCACCGGATCCGGCACCTCCACGCTGCCGATCCGCGAACGGCCGGCAAGAATAGCGGCGCGCAAGGCAGCATCCTGTTCGGCAAAAAGTGCCACGAATGCCTGCGGATCGCGCTCGAACGCGTCTCGCCGGCGCACAATATCGATCCGCGTCGGCAGGTCGGTGGGCGTCTTGACCTCCACCGAAAGCCCAAACCGATCGAGCAGCTGCGGCCGCAATTCGCCCTCTTCCGGGTTGCCGCTGCCGACCAGCACGAAGCGCGCGGGGTGGCGGACGCTGAGGCCGTCGCGCTCCACCACGTTCTCGCCGGACGCCGCCACGTCAATCAGCAGATCGACGATGTGGTCCTCCAGCAGGTTCACCTCGTCCACATACAAGAACCCGCGATTGGCGCGGGCCAGCAGCCCCGGCTCGAACGCCTTCTCGCCGCGCGACAGCGCGCGCTCCAGATCCAGCGCGCCGACCACACGATCCTCGGACGCGCCGAGCGGCAGATCGACCACCGGCACCGCGCCCATATGCGAGGGGAGCGGGCCGGTTTCCAGCCGCACCTGACACTCCGCGCAGAGCCGCGCCGTGTTGGCGGGATCGCAGCGGTAGCGGCAGTCATCCACCATGCGCATTTCCGGCAGCAACGCCGCCAGCGCGCGCACGGCGGTGGATTTGCCGGTGCCACGGTCGCCGAACACCAGGACACCCCCGATGCCCTGGTCGACAGCCGCAATCACGATTGCGCGCTTCATCTCGTCCTGCCCTGCTATGGCGGAGAAAGGGAACGCCAGTGCCATGCTCAGGAAACTCCGGATTCGAGTGCGTCGACGGCTTCTGAGATGGCCATGTTGTGGCGGAACGCGACTAAGGCCTCGTTCAGGACACGCGCGGGATCGACGATCGCAGCACCGGCGCGGTCGAGGTTGATGCGGTATTCGGCCTTGAACACGGCGATATCGGCGATGCCGTCGAAGCGGTAAAACGCCAGCTCGCCGGTGCCGAAGCCGAGATTCTTGGCCAGCACCGTTTGCATGATCTGCCCACCGCTGAGATCGCCGAGGTAGCGGGTGTAGGCATGCGCGATCAGCCCTGCGCCATCACCTGCGCCGGCCCGCGCAATCGCCTCCGCGTAGCGCCCGGCCTCGGGCAGAAGCGCCAGCACGCTGCGCCAGCCGGCACCTTCATGCGCTTCTAGATCCGCAATCAGGGCAGCCACGCGATAGATTTCGGGGCGCGCGAACAACCCGACTTCGGGGCTTTCGCGATGGCGCTCCAGCGCGCGTTCCAACTCGATATAGGCGGGCAGCAGGTTGCGGAGCATCAGCGCATGGCCATGCCGCGTGGCACGACCGCGCAGGATCCGCGCCATCATGCCAGAGCGTTCCGCCTGCACATGCAGCGCCTTCGTCTCGGCCCAAAGTTGCGCCGCAAAGCCTTTCGTTTCGCCCATCGGTGCGTTCACGCCCAGTGCTCTCCCCCTGATCGGCCTGCACCATGCCAGCAGGCCGTGCACATCGACAAGAACGCCCAGTCCTTCTTATCGGTTACGATCAGAATATCGCAGCAGCCGCTCCAGCATGTCCGACGCACGCTGCACCGACACGCGCACGCTTTCCAGCCGCAGTGCCATGCCGGCGGTATCGACGCCGTCGGTAATCTCCAGCGCCGCGAGTTGTGCGTTCTCCAGCACCGAGGTCAGCAGGCTCTGCGCCGCATGGCCAGAGTTGGAATGCAGTGAACGCTGGGCCTCCTGCTGCCCGGCGGCGATGGTCTGCTGAAAGCTTCGCCGCGCCTGTTCGGCCTCCTTGCGCTCGGTGAGGTCGGTGAACAGGAGCACAAAGCCAAGCACGCGACCGGGTGCCGAGAACACCGGATCGGCGCGGACCAGCAGCGCGCAATCGCCTTCGGCGGCGCGACGCATCCGAACCTCGCCTCGCCAGGTGCGATGATAACGGCTGAGATCGGCGAGCCGATGGTCGATTTCCTGTGACTCGTGGAACAGCGCCGGCAGATCGCCGAATCGCGCCACCGGGCCGTGATTGTCTGGCAGCAGGGCGGCGAACGCATCGTTCACCACCAGCAGCCGCCCACTCTCGTCGGCGATCAGCACCGGCTGGTCCGAGTCGCTCACCTGGCGCGTGACCTGAGCCAACTGATCCTGCGCAATCAACATGCGCACCGAGCGGAACTGCAACACCACATCCGTCACCGTCTCGCCGATCAGCCGGGCCGCCATCAGCTCCGCCGGGCTCCAGGCCGACGAGGTGCCCTCCACCCGCTGATGCCATTGCGCGAAGGAGCGCCGCGGCGACAGATCGGCGGGATCATTGCCGACCTTCACAGCATCGGCGGGATTGCCGCCCCATACCACCGTGCGCACCTGCTCTGGCCGGAACCACAGCATGTACTCGGTAGGCGAACTGGACACCGTCACCGCCAGCAGCCCGCTGGCGATATCGGCGAGCGAGGCGAAACGCGGCGCATCGATGCTGAGCGCCGAGGTAGCGAAGGCGGGGCTGAGCGCCAGGCCGGAACTGGCCTGCTCATCCAGGAACTGGCCGATCTCCCACAGTTTCTGCGTGCTCGGCACGTCGCCCACGGTCAGGCACTGGCCCTCGAACAGCAGCGCCGCGCCGCTGGCGCCGAGCGGGGTCAGCAGCGAATTGGATCCGTCGAACAGCGAGATGCGCCAATCCCCCTCCCGCGTTATGGAACCGATGATGCGCTGTTCGATCCGACGGACCGACAGCTCGACCTGGCTCTGCACGAAGCTTTCGAGCGCGGCGATGCGGGTGGACACCGCCTCGGCCAGGAACTCGCACACCGATCGCTGCTCGAACGTCACCGCGCGCGGGGTGTAGTGGTGGCACGAGATCAGCCCCCAGAGCCGGCCGCTGACCACCAGCGAGATCACCAACGTGGCACTGACGCCCATGTTTTTCAGATACTGGACATGGACCGGCGACGCGCTGCGCAGCACGCAATGCGACATGTCCGGCTCAAGCCCGGTGTCCGGCGCATGCCGGGGCATAATCGGCACGGGCGTGTAATGCATGTCCACCAGCGCCCGCACCCGGTTGCGCTCATACAGCCGGCGGGCAATCTGCGGGATGTCGGTGGCGGGGTAGCGGTTGCCGAGAAAGGCCTCCAGGTCGGCGCGGCGCTGCTCGGCAACAACGGCGCCGTGGCCCTCCTCGTCGAACATGTAGACCATCACACGATCGTACCCGGCCAGCTCACGCATCACCCAGACCGTCTCGTCGCACAGCGCCTGCAGCGAGGCCGACGACACGAGGGCACGCAACGCCGAGATGATCGGCCCTTCCATGGCGATCGGTTCGCCGATCTCTTCCAACTCGACGATCAGGCCGCCTGAAGGCGGCCGGTGCACCAGGATGTTGATGCTGCGACCCGGCGCAATGCTGCAGTAGGCGGCCTGTGGGAAACCTTCGGTGAGGCGTGCCAGCGTGCCGCGCACGGCGTGGGCAAGATCCGATGCCACATCATCCAGCATTCGTCCCAGGCACGCAGCCAGCGTGTGGCCCAGCCATGCCTGGATGTTCTCGCTGGCCTGAAGAACCACGAGATCCCTATCGCGCACCACCAAAAGGGCGCCGTGCGGCTGGATCGACCCGGCCAAATGGATCTGTTCACGCTCGCAGGTGTGCAGTGTGGCATTGCCGAACGCTGGCGTAAGCGCCCCGTTCTGCAGCACGCCTACGAGAGGGTGGGAGCGTGGCTCACTGGTCATGTTCCAAAGCCGCTTGGGATTCGGTGTCGAGACCGTAGCGGTTCAGTTTCATGTAAAGGCTCTGTCGGCTAAGGCCGAGCAGCTCCGCAGTCGCAGTTCGGTTGCCATCTGCACGTTCCAACGCTGCCTCGATATAGTGTCTCTCAACCAGACCCACCGTTTCTTTGATGAGTGTTGGAAGGGACGTTTCTCCGAGATCATCCGCCATCGCGCCCAATGCTGCAAGCAGCGTGTCGCCATTGTTGGTACGAGGCGAAGGCCTGTTGGCGTAGGGATCAGACTGCGGATCGCCAAAGGTGGATGACGCTGTCGATGAAGCCCCAGATGACGCTCCTTGGGCGATACGGCGGGAGACGTCGCGGATCAGCAGATTGACGAAACGGCAGTCCTGCTCCCGATCACCGGCGGCCGAGATCTCCACCTCGATCTCCGACGACATCTCGCTCTGCAAGGTGGTGGTGAACAACCGCACATACCGGTGCCGCTGCACGGACGCCATCAGCACCGCCAGATCGGCGCCGGGACGCGATAGCCAACGCCCAAGGCGCTCGCCCAGCACGAGGCCTATCGCACCCACCTGGATGAGGTCGAGAAAGGCGGCGTTGGCGCGGAGCACTGTCCCTTCGAGGTCGATCACCACATAGGCGTCCGGCAGACGCTCCAGCAATGCGTCGATCGGCAAATTCGAGTCGGTCGCCACAGGCTTGGCCAAACGGCTCGGTATTAGGCCAGGAAGCACGACAGGCGCGACGAGCGGTGCAAGCTGCAGCACGAACACCTGACCTGGCTCGGAGGTCAACAGCGAGGCGCGCATGGTCCAGGCCGCACGCTCCACGCCCAGATGCACCACGATCGCCGGCGCACGGCCCTGGTCCCGGATACGGTCCAGCATGGCGCGGAACATGTCCTGCTCGGAAAGTGGCAACTCCGGCAGCAAATCCTGGCCCGGAGTGATGCTCAGCGCGCGCAGCGCTGCAAGATTGGCTTCCACCACGTTGAACCCGTCGGCCCGAACGACGAGTACCGCCTCACTCGACGTGTCGAACAGCATGCGGTAGCGCGTCTCGACGTCGCGCAGCTTCCAGTAATCCTGCTCACGCGCGTGCTGCGCAGCGATCAGGCGGTTCTGCAGTTCGGTGAAGGTGGATTGATTTTTGCCGATGGCGATCATCCCGGCTTCGCCGCCGAGCCGAATGGTGGAATATTCCACTGGGAGTTCCAGCCCGCTCGGGAAACGCTGGTTGACAGTGCGGAACGCCGAAACGCCACTGGCACGAGCGTCCTGCAGCATGAGGCGCACACGGTCGCCGGCACCGTCCGATACCGTATCGGCCCAATTACGGCCGACCCATGAGTCAACGCCACCGACCGGCAGGTTGTCAGCGAGCGTGGCGCGCTGAATATTCCCGTCCAGATCGAGCAGCAATGTGATGTCGGGACGCGAGATCGTGATGCCAGACATGATCGAACCGATACCCCAAGCGACAGTCGTAAAATGGGACTGACAGAGATCGCTGTAAGCCTTTCGATACACAAAATATACCAATAGCAGAGATGCGCCGCCAAGTTTTTCGCAAGTGCAGCAAAACCCGGGCAAAAATCTCAGCCACGGCTCAGCCCGCAACCCGTTTCTTGGTTAGGTCAAAAGGCGCCGCTATCGCGTCAGGCAGCCCGGCGTAGTTGCAATTCCGACCAGGCAGCCGACAACGAGTCGACGAGATGCCGCATATCCGCCTCAGTATGCAACGGCCCCGGCGTCAGGCGCAGCCGCTCGGTGCCCCGTGCCACTGTTGGATAGTTGATCGGCTGCACGTAGACGCCATACTCGTCCAGCAGGATATCGCTGAGCTGCTTGCAGCGGACGGGATCGCCCACCATCACAGGGACAATGTGGCTGGTGTTGTCCAGATGCGGCAGCCCCGCCGCGTCCAGCAACACCCGCAGCTTGGCCGCGTTGGCCTGCTGGGCCTCCCGCTCGGCCGAGCTGGTCTTGAGGTGGCGGATACTGGCGGCGGCACCCGCGGCAATCGCCGGCGGCAGGGCGGTGGTGAAGATGAAACCGGACGAGAAGCTGCGCACAAAGTCGCACATCGCCGCAGAGCCGGCGATATAGCCGCCTACCACACCGAACGCCTTGCCCAGCGTGCCCTCGATCACGTCGATGCGGTGCGACAGCCCTTCGCGCTCGGACACGCCGCCACCGCGTGGCCCGTACATGCCCACCGCGTGAACCTCGTCCAGATAGGTCATCGCGTGGTATTTGTCCGCCAGATCGCAAACCTCGCGCATTGGCGAGATATCGCCATCCATCGAATAGACGCTCTCGAAGGCGATCAGCTTGGCCCGGCCCGCCTCCACAGCCGCGAGCTTGGTCTCAAGATCGGCCATGTCGTTGTGCTTGAAGATCACCGTCTCTGCACGGCTGTGGCGGATGCCTTCGATCATCGAGGCGTGATTGGACGCATCCGACAGGATCACGCAGTTGGGCAGCCGGGACGCTAAGGTGGAGATTGTGGCCCAGTTGGACACGTAGCCAGAGGTGAACAGCAAGGCTGCTTCCTTGCCATGCAAATCCGCCAGCTCGGCTTCCAGCAGCACGTGATGGTGGTTGGTGCCGGCGATGTTGCGGGTACCGCCGGCGCCGGCACCGCAACTGTCCAGTGCGGCATGCATTGCAGCCAGCACGTCCGGATGCTGGCCCATGCCGAGATAGTCGTTGGAGCACCAAACCGTGACCTCGCTTACGCCCCGCTCGCCATGCCGTCGTGCCTTCGGGAAGGCCCCGACCTGGCGTTCGAGATCGGCGAACACCCGATAGCGACCCTCGCGGCGCAGGCCGTCGAGCTGCTTCCCGAAGAACGCTTCGTAGTCCATGGCAGCCTCCAGAGTAGAGAGTATTGGGGTAGGCGTTGTAGCGTTCATCGCACG
>JAYTHH010000469.1:0-23627 GCA_043732745.1 Rhodospirillales bacterium | reverse complement strand
CGGGCAGCCTTGACCCAAGTTACGCGCGACGACGTGGTGCAGCAGGGCCGGCACGTCGAAGCGGACTCGATATCACCATGGTGGCCACCCAGCATTCTGCTTTTGGCAGTAAAAGAATTGGGCTCAGGTCACGGGCATGAGCCCACGACCTTCTAGACCCACTGGCCTGGCCGGGCAAAAAATGATATCAACGCGTGCAGCCGTCGTGTTCATCAAGCCAAACGCATCTAGGTTCTCGCTGTTCGCTCGAACACGGGTGATCGGCCAGATATTAATGTGTATTCAGACTGGAATGGTCGCTGTGCAGGATAAATTAGCGCTTGGTTGCGATGAAATAGACGCCGTCGTTCGATCCATGCTTACGTCAATTGATCCGACTGGCGCCTTTGGCGAAAAACTCTTGGAGCTCGAACGTGCGGAACGCACGGAATTTCTGATTGAGGTGTTTGAGTCAGTATGTGCACAATCAAACATTGAAAACTATTGGGCATATGCAATCGCCGTGAGGGCTTATGCCTCTTTGGGACAAGCAAATACCGCTTTTGTCGTTGCCTGCTACGCTCGTAGCATGGATCCAAAGGGTGGAGCGGGTTACTTTCTTAATTTTACTTTGTTTCACCATTTTTCTATTACAGGGAGGCTGCGAGAGGCTGTTTTTGTGTGTGTGGAGCATAATAAGGAATTTCCCTCCATTCCGTTTACGACCGAAGACAAGCTTCTGGCACTTATGGAGAAGGCAGGCATTCCACCGCCTCTCGCTTTGGGACGGCCAGATCAAGATATCGATGATATTGAGGTGCGGACAATCCTACCCCAAACCGTCCGGGAGGGTTGGGATTGTCCGATCGTGCTGGGTGGAACACTGCCACCGGCGATCGCCGACCTGGGGCATCCGGAACAACGCCCTAGAATCGACGTTGCTCACCTGAAAGCGGCTAAAATTCTGATTTCAGAAAATCAAATGGTTGTCGTGGGAAGCAGCGGTGGCCTCCAACGTGCGTTTTCTGTTGCAGCTTTTCCAAATCAACTTCTTGCTCGTTTCGAAGATTACGATAAGGAAGATGTCTATTACGAGGTAATTCATTGTGAAAAAGTAATATTATTGTCAGATGCATGGTATAGTCCAAACTATTGTCATTTTATGTTAGACCAGATTGGACGAGTAGCAATCTATAAAAAAGCTCTGGGCTCGTTGGATGGATTTGCTTTTGTCGGCCCGCCTATTAGTACCCGTTGGCAGCAGGAAATTTTTGAAAAACTTTATCAGAATAAATATATCTCAACGGGATCAACATTGAAGGTCGAGACGTCCGAGTTATGGGTGAGCAGCGAGTGCGGTGCACCTCTTCATCATGCTTATGCTGGTTCTAAATTCATTTTGGAGTTTTTACGCCAAGGTTTCGGGGTAAAAGTGGGGTTGGCTGAACGTCGGATTTATGTATCCAGAAATGACGGACTGGGGCGGCGGATAGCAAACGAAGATATCATTTTTCCTATTCTGGAACGGCACGGCTTCATCCGGATCTTTCCGGGAAAGATGTCAATAGATGAGCAAGTGGAAGCGTTTTCTGGTGCTACTCACATTGTCGGCCCTCATGGGGCCAACATGACTAATATAATTTTCGCCTCCCCGGGTACTTTTTTCATGGAAATTTTCCATCCACAGTATAGCAATGCTGCATTTGCTCGGCTTTGCCCTGCGCTGGATATCAACTATGCTGTTTTGACCGGACGAGACGGAACAACGGGATCTGATGAATCACAGCAACTGTCGTCATTTGAGTCGGTCGGGTTCGTCCCAGCTCATATACGTTCCATCTCAGTCGATCCGGAGGCGTTGCTACAATGGTTAAAACTGACCGGCTGTTCGCGGGTATAAGTGTTTACGTTCGATACCTTATCCGTTCAACGACCGGGGTTTTTAATGCAGGATAATTTGCCAATCGTTATAATTAAATCAGTAGATCTCATACTGGAGAGCGTTGATCCAGTTGATGAAGTGCTGTCGTTTATACAGGTCAACATCCAACATAATCCTCTAGGATGTATCGATATGTTTGAGCGCATAGCGGCTCAGCGTGATCTGCGAAATTATTGGTTATATAAGATTTGTGCTGGACTTTATGCTGCCCAAAATGACGTGCCATCCTCACTTTTTCTGGATTGCAGGGCGGATGCAATCGGAGAGTGCTCGGGCAAATGGGCCAGTCTGATCACAAAATTCCCCGATGGTCGTTTCGGTTTTGTTGAGACCGCGGGCGTCGCCGGACCGTGTGCCGATGTTGAGGTCGGACACATACTGCAGTCGCCGAACCCGAACGATACGTTATTCGACTTCGTTAAAAGGATGCATCAAGAAAATCCGACCCTGTGCATCGATGTATTTGAAAAAGTGTCAGCTTTTATGCCCGTTATCCACTATTGGGCACTTTACAATATAGCACGGGCTTATAGAGCGATTGGCCAGGCCCGCGCGGCATTCGTGATTGCAGCGATTGCGGAGCAGATCGAACCGCAATCATTATCATGGCATCTTTACCAAATAATGTATCAGTATTATGATAGTAATGGATGGAAATTCGAGGCTGATAAGATCGCTTTGAAGCAATTTTATAAGAATCCCGAAAACCCGGTTGCAGATAAAGAGCGCTTATCACGCTTGCTTGGGCAAGTTGATGGCAGTGTCTCAAATGCTGACGGGTTGCTTCAACCGAGACTTATAGTTGAAACCTTACCATTCGAAATGGCGCCAATCTCGACGGTTGGCCCCATGCCATTGGCACTCCAAAAATGGGAACCGGTGATATATCGTAATGCCGTTCGCGTATTTACGATCGATAATGCCACTGTCATTATCCAGGACAATGCAGTGTTGGTCTGTGATGCCGATGGTAATTTGCTGCCGAGGTTTTGCATCGCAACTCTTCCAGCGGCATTATACGAAGTATATACTCGGCGCCGGTCGGAAGGCTTTAAAATGTTGGAAATTTCGGTGGAGAATGCTGGAATCATTAAGGATCATTTCAGTAGCAAAAATCTTTGTCACCTCATTCTGGATTACATGACTCGTATCGAGCTTTTCAAAGACGCAGGACTTGAAGCCGGGGATACCGCATTCATTACAGATCCTTTATCGGAGAAGTTCATGCAAGAGGTTGCGAAGGTATTTGATGTAAAAAATGTTATTTCAACCGATCAACCTGCGTGCGTAAGTGTAAAAAAACTCTGGCTGAGCGACAATTGCACAACTTCGTTTCAACATCCGGCCCAACTTGCCGCGCCTTGGGCGATCGACCGGATTAGGCGTCGCTTTTTCGAGCGCATGCCTTTCACGAATGAGAAGCCGTTACGCGTCTACATCTCCAGGGCCCATGCAGGTTCTCGCAGAGTGACAAACGAACGCGTCGTCATAGACACTTTAATGGCCGTGGGATTTTCGGTGATTGCCGCGGAACATTTATCGGTTGCCGAGCAGGTCTCGCTATTCCGCAGGGCATCGCACGTTGTGTCGGCGCATGGCGCCGGCCTGACGAATATCGTCTTTTGCTCCAGTGGCGCGCAGATTTTGGAACTGTTTCATCCTGTTGGAAACAATCCAACCTATGCCGTGTTGTCATCCGGGTGCAGCCTGTCCTACACCGCCCTCGCAGGGACCGACGCTGATAGCAGCGATCCTGTCTGGAACGATCCGCAAATGCCAGAGCGGGATCGATTGCATCTCGGCGGTCGAGGTGAGATGAACGGTCGAAACATCAACGTGCCGCTCGACCGCCTGCTCGAATGGCTCGATCAAGTGGGGTTGTTGGCCAGAACATCAGGAACGAACATTGTCTAATCCGGAGAGCTTTTTGGAAATCCAAATAGGTGAAGGGCTTGGCCTTGTGGCTTTGGTCAAGCGGGCATTCGCACGGGCAAACAACGAGGGAAGTGAAATAGACCCGCAACTTCTCAAGCTACATGGTATGTCAGGCCGCCTGTATAGGCATTTCATTAATAACCTCATCCGGGAATGTGAGTCGCCGCATTATCTTGAAGTGGGAAGCTGGTCGGGCTCAACACTTTGCGCCGCAATCAGTAATAATGCGGTCAGGGCTACCGCGATTGACAATTGGAGCCAGTTTGGCGGACCAAAGACTGAGTTCGAGTTAAATGTCGCGCGCTTCAGAACGCCGCAAGTGTATACAAATTTCATAGAGAGCGATTTTCGAGCTGTTGACTACAACTTAATTGGTCCATTTGACATATATCTGTTTGATGGGCCTCACGAATACCAGGATCAATATGACGGCTTGGCGCTTGCCCTACCGGCGCTGGCCGATCAGTTCGTATTCATAGTCGATGACTGGAATTTTGAGGATGTGCGATCCGGCACTAAAAAAGCGATCGCCGATATCGGCTTGGAGGTCGAATATTCCATCGAAATTCGATCATCACTCGATGGCACCCATCCAACCATCGCCCACGAGAACAGCGACTGGCACAACGGCTACTTCATCTCCGTGCTACGCAAATCGCGTTCGTAACCCGCCCAGCCGCGCTACCACTGCCTCGGCATCGACGATCCAGTTGCCATGCGTTTTGCCGTAAACCTGATCATCTGCGTCAAACCCGAGCCTGAACATCCAGCCAATACGGTGGCCGCACAATGCGGCCACCTGTGGCAGCCACTCCATCACGTAGTTCGGGTCGCTCAATGCCACCACCGTGGCCCCGGGCCGCGTGAACACCGCATTGTAAAGCCCGGCGCCCAGCGGCCCCACGATCAGCCTGGCATTGCGGAAAACGGCGACTTCGTCAGCAGCCGAGAGCAGGCTCGGCACCACGATTTCGAAGCCCTCTGCACGGAGCCGCTCAATCAGCTCCGCCTCATTCAACAATCGCCGGATCGACCGTGCATCCTGGCGGCTCACATAAAGCTTGGCCGGCCCGCAGTCCGGCTCCCCGAACGCTGCGATCTGCCGGTCGAAGATCCACGGATCCGGCACCAGGCCACCATCGACATAGCCCACATACAAGGTACGAAACCGCATCGCCGTGCCGGGATCGCGCGCCAGCACATCGCCCGCGCCATAGCCCAGGGCCGCGAGCACGTCGCGCTGGTAAGGGCGGACGCTGGGCTGCACCACAAGGAACCGCGGCCGCACGCCAGCCTGTTCGCACAATCCAAGCTGGGGCAGGGCCTGCAGCAGCCAGTGCGAATGATTGTCGCCACAGCTCGAATGGTGGAACAGCAGCAGGCAAGGCTCCGTCACCTCCTGCACCGCGGTGGCGGTCGGGCTCAGCAAAGGCGCCTCGGTGTGCAGCCCAGCCTGATTCCAAAGATCCACAAGGTGTATCCCGCCTGAGGTGACCACCGTCCGATCCCCGCTCACCGTCGCGCCGTGGAGCTTCGCCAGATAGATCGGGTCGATATGCGCCAGGCCGCGCCCAACGATATCGCGCGTCAGACCGGGAAGCGCCTCCAGCACATCCACGCAGACCGGGTGCGGCAGCGCCACCGCCTGCGGGCCCGCGAGCAGAAACATCGCATCCCCACAGGCGTCGGCCAGGTCTGCCACAATCGGCAACACATCGCGTGCCAGTGCCCTAGGAAGCATCGTGAAACGCAACCCCGGTGTCGGTGCGGGCGATGTGCAGAACCGTCCCGCCCGCGCCAAGCAGGTGTGAAAAATCCGCCTGCGCGTCATCGAACACCGCGATAAAGCCGAACCGAACTGTCAGGGTTGCCTGGTCCAGGCGAATGTCGGTGGGCATCGCATCGCCCGGCAAAGCTGCACGCAGGCGCGCCAGCGCCTCGGCAGTCCCCACCGGCGGATGCAGGCACACAACCCGTGTATGCGGCATCGCCTCGATCAGCGCGGCCGGAAGATCGAAAGCGTCGAACCCGCCAATCTGAAGATACCCCGCATCGTCCGGCGCAATCCGGCTTCTGGTGGCCAGTTGCTGAACGCCGAAATTCAGCGCCACACGCACCCGAAAGCAGCCACGATACGAGGCGTCCGGCAGAAAGGCCCCGAACACCGCGCGATAATAGGTGGCCAGCACAGGATGCCCCAGCCCGTCAGTGCCATCCTCCAGCACAGACGCCAACCGCATGCGCATCGCTCCCCACACCAGGGCGCGATGCTGAGGGCCCAACCTTAAACGTTGAAGCGGAAAAGCAGGATATCGCCGTCTTTGACGACGTATTCCTTGCCCTCTATCCGAACTTTACCGGCCTCCTTGGCGCCCTGTTCGCCCTTGAAGGCCACGAAGTCGTCATAGGCCGTCGTCTCGCACGCAATGAACCCGCGCTCGAAATCGTTGTGGATCACCGCCGCCGCCTGTGGCGCCTTTGTGCCGCGCACGATGGTCCACGCCCGCGCCTCCTTCGGCCCCACCGTGAAATACGTCACCAACCCCAACAGCGCATACCCCTCGCGGATCACCCGATCGAGCCCGCTATCGACCAGCCCCAGGCTGTCCAGAAACTCGCCCCGATCGGCATCCGGCAAGGTGCTCACCTCTGCCTCGATGGCCGCCGAAACCACCACATACCGCGCGCCCTCGGCCAGCGCCCGCGCCGCCACCTTCTCGGAAAACGCATTCCCCGTGGCGGCCGCACTCTCCTCCACGTTGCACACGTAAAGAATGGGCTTGGACGTCATTAGCTGTAGCCGCTTCGCAGCCTCCACATCCGCGGGCGCAATCGCCGTCCGCGCCATCCGACCGGCCTGCAACGCCTCCAGAATCGGCTCCATCAACGCCACCGTCGCCGCCGACTCCTTGTCGCCACCCTTTGCCCGCTTCTGCAACTGCGGCAGCCGCTTCTCCAGGCTGTCCAGATCCGCCAGCATCAGCTCGGTTTCCACCGTCTCCGCATCACGGATCGGGTCCACGTTGCCCTCCACATGCGTCACGTCCGGATCTTCGAAACACCGCAGCACATGCACGATGGCATCCACCTCGCGGATATTCGCCAGGAACTGGTTGCCCAATCCTTCGCCCTTTGAAGCCCCACGCACGAGCCCCGCGATATCCACGAACTCCAGGCTGGTCGGCACCGTCGTCTTGGACTTCCCAATGATCGTCAGCATGTCCAGTCGAGGGTCCGGCACCCCCACACGGCCCACATTGGGCTCGATCGTGCAGAACGGATAATTCGCCGCCTGCGCCGCGGCGGTCGCCGTCAGCGCGTTGAAGAGGGTGGACTTTCCGACATTCGGAAGCCCCACGATGCCGCAATTGAAACCCATGGTTCTACCCGTTCTCCTGCGTGAGATACGCCACGCGTGTCATGAAGTCCTCGGGCTTGCCCGCAGCCAGCATCGGTGCCGCGTCTGATACGGCATCGAGCAGGTTCGTCAACATCGGCAACTCCACCTTGGCGAAATCGCCGAGCACATGGCCGGTCACGCGCTCCTTCGAACCCGGATGCCCAATCCCCAGCCGAACCCGCCAATAATCCTGGCTGCCCAGCATCTTATCCATCGAACGCAGCCCGTTATGCCCGGCAGCACCGCCCGCCCGCTTCACGCGAACCTTGCCGGCCACGAGATCGAGCTCGTCGTGAAACGCCGTGATATCGGGGGTCGCCAGCTTGAAGAAGCTCTGCGCCGCCTGCACGCTCTCGCCAGACAAATTCATGTAGGTCAAAGGCTTCAGCGCCAGGATCTTCACCCCACCAACGCTGCCCTCGGCCACCAAGCCCTTGAATCGCTGTCGCCACGGGCTGAACCCGTGGCGGTGCGCAATCGTATCCACAGCCATGAAGCCGATATTATGCCGCTGCTTCGCCATCCCGGGCTCAGGGTTGCCCAGTCCGACCCACAGCAGCATTTGCGACCTAACCTCTACGTGGCCGGCTTGGTCTGCCTTACTTCTTCGCGGCAGGCTTGGCCGCCGGAGCAGCCTTGCCCTTCGCCGGAGCCTTGCCGGCAGCAGCGGCCGGAGTCTCGGCAGCAGCAGCTTCCATGCCCTTGGTCGAAGCAACCGAGGCAATCACGAAATCGCGGTCGGTGATCACGGCGGCAGAATCTTCGGTGCCCGTAAGGTCGGACCAACGCACGTTGTCGTTGATATCCAGGCCCGTCAGGTCAGCCACGAAATGCTCGGGCACATTGTCGGGATCGACCAGCACTTCCACAGCATGGCGCACCACATTCATCACGCCGCCACGCTTCAGGCCGGGGCTGGCAAGCTCGTTGATGAACTGCACCACAACCGCCACGCGGATCTTCTCGCCGGCTGCCAGGCGCTGGAAGTCGACATGAATCGGCTTGTCGCTCACCGGGTGGAACTGCACTTCGCGCATCAGCACGCGGGATGCCTCGCCGCCCACCTTCACCTCATACAGGCGCGAACGCCAGCCGCCACGCACCAGCTCGCGCATGATGACGCGCGGGTCGATCTGCACCAGCGACGGCGTCTGCTTCGCCCCATAGATTACACCAGGGACAAATCCCTGCCGCCGAGTAGCGCGTGCTGCCCCCTTACCTGCATCCGCGCGCGCCTCGGCCTCGATCGTCACAAAATTGGCCATTGGTCACACTCCATGTATAAACAACCGGCCTCCAGGGGTGCCGGCGCAGGCGCGCGGTCTAGCGGATCGGGGGGGCGGACGCAACCGGGGTCCCAATCCCATGGCTTGATCATTGACTGCCGCGCGGGCATCCCGGATGTGTGCCTGGTCTTGCCGTCTCGGCCCCGATCTTTAGGAAGTTTCCCAATCGCATCCGACGAGTCATCCGCGCCCGAAGCCGTATCCGTGCGGTCGATCCTGTACATCGAGTGCACCCATACCTATCACAGCGACGTCCAGTCCGGCATTCAGCGGGTGGTGCGCAACATCATGCGCAACGCGTCCGAAGTGGCGGATCGGCACGGCTACGATCTGGTGCCGGTTGTCTTCGAGGGGGACCAGTTTCGCGAAGCGGGGCTGGACCAGGTGCTGCACGACAAACTCACCAACGCCGCGGCTCACGCGCCACCCCGTCGGAAGACCCGCCTGGAACGGCTGCGCAGCGCCCGCAATCCGCGTGAGTTGGCGGCGTTCATCGCGCGCCCGCTATATAGGCGGTTCCGCGAGGCGGTGGCGGCGGTGCTGCCCTTCGCCCCCGTGCGCCACTTCCTGTTCGCCCATCCCATGCATGTCGGCCTGAGCTGGTGCCTGCTGCTCCCGCTCCGACTGATCCGCGGCACGCAGCGCGGCGCCGGCGCCCGCCCGGCCTTCGTGCCCGCCGATCCCGCAACCCTGAAAGACGGCTTCGGCGAAAGCCTGGACGCCACGGCCGACCAGACCGGCAACATCCTGCTGCTGCTCGACAGCTCATGGCATCTACAGGTTTGGGACGCGGTGGAGCGCTTCATCGCCGCCGGCGGCACCACCCAGACGGTGATCTACGACCTGATTCCGATCACCCATCCCACCACCGTCGTGCGCAGCCTGCGGGACGTCTACACCGCCTGGATGGCACGCCACGTGAAGGTCAGCCGACGCTTTATGGCGATCTCGCGCAGCACCGCGGCCGAATTGGACGAATACCTGGCCACCATCGCCGTCACCGAGCAGCATCCGCAGCCATGGAGCATAACGCCGTTCTACCTCGGCTCCGAGCTCGACCTGGTCGACACCACGCGCAAGGTCCGGGCATCGGTGGACGCGATGTTCGACGGTGACACCCACGTCTTCATCATGGTCGGCTCCATCGAGCCACGGAAGAACCATAGCTTCGTGCTGGATGCGTTCGATCGCGTCTGGGCCGAGGGCGGCACCGCGCGGCTGGTGATCATCGGCCGCCACGGCTGGAAGACCGAAGATCTCGTCAGCCGGATCGAGACCCATGGGCAGTTCGGCACGCGGCTGTTCCTGGCGCGCGACATGGGCGATTTCGAGCTGGAATACGCCTACGCCCACGCCTCCGCCCTGGTGATCGCGTCCGAGGCCGAGGGCTTCGGCCTGCCGGTCGTGGAGGCGTTCCAGCGCGGCCTGCCGGTGCTGTGCAGCGACATTTCGGTGTTCCGCGAAATCGCCGACGGCCGGGCGACGTTCTTCGGCCTGGATGGCTCACAGCTTCTGGCCGACGCGATCCGGCGTTTCTGCGCCGAACGCGACCCGTCCACCCGGCTGGAACGCCATCCCCAGCCCTGGCTAACCTGGCGCGAAAGCACCGAGCAACTGCTCGACGCGGTGCTGAGCCCAGTTCCGCCACTGATGACGGTGAGACTACGGAGCGAACCCTGTCCAGCTCGTCCATTTCATAATTGACGCTCATAATTCCCGGCGAAATAACGCGCCGGGAACGGCAGCCCGCGCCTCGCATGTCTTGATGCCCCGATCTTCCTCCAGAAGTCCGGGGCGACATGAATTCCATCGCAGCCAAGCCCGCCATCCCCGAGACATCGGGCCTCCGGCTGGGCTCATTCGTCCGCCGCCTGTTCCATCGCCCTGCGCCGGCCGCTCAGCACACGCCGCATATCGTCATCGCCGGCCACGTGAACGGCAGCTACAGCCTCGCCGCCGTCAATCGCGGTCTGGCCCACAGCATCGAGCGGCTGCACCCTGGCACGGTCCGCGTGGTGCCGGTCGAGGGGGAAGTCACCACCGATCTGTCGGGCGTGCCGCCAGCTGAGGCCATCGACCATCTCGTGCGGCGGGGCAGGGTGCCCGGCGTCCGCCACGTCGTCATCAGCCAGCACTACCCGGTCCATATCCCCGACGATCCCGAAAATGCGGCGCTGGCGCTGTTCTATTGGGAGGAGACGCTGATCCCGATCGAAACCGTGCGCAGCCTGAACCGCTCCTTCAAGGGCGTGCTGGCGCCATCCTCATTCGTGGCCAAGGTGCTGGTCGATTCCGGCGTGACGGTGCCGGTGTACCGCATCGGCCAGGCTCTGAAGCTAGACGATTTCCGCCGCATCGGCGCGGCACGCCGGGAACGACGCCGCGGCCTGGTGTCGTTCCTGCACGTGTCGTCCTGCATGGCGCGCAAGGGCGTGGACGTGCTGCTGGCCGCCTACCTCCGCGCGTTTCGCCGCGCCGACAACGTGCAACTGGTGCTGAAGGGCTTCCCCAACCCGCACAACGACATCGGCGCCCGCGTCGCCCGCATCCGCGCCATCGATCCCGAAGCACCTGAAATCCTGGTGGTGAACCAGGATCTGTCGCGCCAGGACCTGCTCTCGCTCTACGAGGACGCCGACGTGATGGTGCTGCCAACGCGGGGCGAGGGGTTCAACCTGCCGGCAGCAGAGGCGATGGCCGCTGGCCACTCCCTCATCGTGACAGGCTTCGGCGGCCACATGGATTTCTGTTCCGCCGAAACCACCAGACTGCTCAAATTCCGTCTGGCACCATCGCAAAGCCACGTCACCGGCGGCCATGCGCTCTGGGCCGAGCCGTCGCAGGACGACCTGGTGGCGGCCCTGCGGGAGGCGCGCACCATGCCGCCATCCTCTCGCGCCCGGCTTCGCCGCGCCGCCCAGGCGGTAGACGCCGCCACAAGCGAGGTGGCGCTGGTCGCACGGCTGATGCAGGCGGCGACGGATAGCCTGGAGAAGCCCGTGGAACGCGCGCCCGCCATCCTGATCGACCATCATCCCTCGCTGCGGCCGTGGTCGGCGGTGGAGAGCCTGGCTCTACTCCATCTCGAACACGGCCGGCCGGTTGCGATCAGGCTGAGGTGCGCAGACGATACCGAGGGTGCTTCGCTTGCAGTCCTGGCCCAGGCCAGTCGCGTGATCGTGCCGGACCTCGCGTGCCTGGAGCGTCTCATGCAGCGAGGCCTGGAGCATAATCTTGTGATGATCCCACAGGGGGAAAGCGAACAGCTCGAAGGAATGCTCCACGGCCTCGCCGGCCGAGCACCGCTCACCAATTTCGTTTGATCCCGACAACGATGCAGGGCGCAGCCCGACCTATGACCCGCTCTTCAACGGCGCGTCCGCATCCGGGTGGAACAATTGCTCGCCCCCCAGCACCAAGGCACCGATCTCACGCTGGCCGTCTGCCCCCGCAAGCCACTCCGCCAGCACCTTCGCCGCCGCCAGCTTTGCGCCGGGATGCAGCGCAGGATTCAACTGGATCACGTCATAACGATTGATAAACCCCGAATTGCCCTCCACCAGTGCCACCAGCCCGCGCTTGTTGCCGAACGCGATCCAGGTGCCGCGATCGGTGAAGGCTATGGCGTCCATCGCCGCCGCCGCGTTCAGCGCAGCACCCATGCCGCCGCCGATATCACGGTACCAGGGCTGACCGGTGGGATCGATGCCGACCTTTTTCCACAGACGCTTCTCGGCCGCGTCAGTGCCGCTTTTGTCACCGCGGCTGACAAACACCATCTTGTCGGCGGCGATCATGCGCAAAGCCGCCTGCGCATCATGCGTGCCGGCGAGCGCGGATGTCGGGCCGACGAACAGAAAATCGTTCCAGGCAATCTCGTGCGGCTGCAATCCATGCCCCGCTGCCACGAACGCGGCCTCCGCGTCCGGGTCATGCACCAGCACCAGATCGGCATCGCCGCGGGCAGCCGTTGCCAGCGCCTGGCCGGTCCCCTGCGCGATCACCTTCACCTCAATGCCCGTCTGGCGGGTGAACACCGGCAAAATCTTGCCCAGCAGCCCCGAATTATCAACCGACGTGGTGGACGCGAGCGTGATCGTCTCGGCCATCGCCGGCGTGGCAAATGCCAGTAGAACGGCCACCAGAATGCGGATCATCGACGATCTCCTCCCAGCAATATGACGCCAGCGCTCACACTGAGACTGATGCCGATGAGAATAAAACCAAGTGCCATCGCCACGCCCAGATTGCCCATACTGGTCTGCAACGTGATGGATGTCGTCATGGTGCGCGTGTGGCCAGCAATGTTGCCGCCCACGATCAGCACGGCGCCCACTTCCGAGATGGTGCGCCCGAACCCGGCCAGCACGGCCGTGGCGATGCTCCGGCGGCTCAAGGCCAGAAGCGTTGGCAGCGCGCGCAGCCTGGTGGCGCCGAACACTTGCAACGGCCCCTGAAACTCCGCCCAGTTGCGCTCCAGAACCCGCTGGGCCAGCGCCGCAATGATCGGCGTGGCCAAGATGGCCTGGGCCAGCACCATGGCGACGGGGGTGAACAGCAGGCCCAGCACGCCCAGCGGTCCACTGCGCGACAGCAGCAGATACAACGCCAGCCCCGCCACCACAGGCGGAAGCCCCAGCAGCGCGTTGATGGCCACGATCGCCGCGCCCCGGCCGCGAAATTCCAGCAGCGTCAGGGCGGCGGCCAGCGAAATGCCAACCAAGGTTGCCAGACACGTGGCCGAAAGGCTGACCGCAAGCGACAATGCAATGATCGGCAGCAGATCGATGACGGTCTCGATCAATGTGCCAATTCGATCAATGTGTCAGCTCTTGGGTGCGCACAAGCCGGGAATAGAGACCGCCGTGATCCAGCAGCCCGGCATGGGTGCCCTGTTCCACGGCGCGGCCATCGGCCATCACCACCACCAGATCGGCGTCGCGCACGGTGGACAGGCGATGCGCCACGATGATGGTGGTGCGGCCCTGACGGAGTCGGAAAAGCGCATCCTGCACCAGCGCCTCGCTTTCGGTGTCGAGCGCCGAAGTGGCTTCGTCCAGCAGCAGGATGCGCGGATTGCGCAGCAGCGCCCGGGCCAGCGAGATGCGCTGGCGCTGGCCGCCGGACAGCCGCCCGCCATTGGTGCCGACCGGCGTGGCGTAACCCTGCGGCAACGCCTCGATGAAATCAGCCGCCGCCGCGGCCCGGGCTGCGTCCGCCACTTCAGCGTCGGTGGCGTCCGGTTTGCCCATGCGGATATTGGCCGCCACGCTGTCATCGAACAGCAGCGTGTCCTGGCCGACATAGGCGATCGAATGACGCAGGCTGTGAAGTGTAACGCCGCGGATATCGGCGCCATCCAGCGTGATCCGACCGAAGGCGGCGTCATGCAGCCGGGGGATCAGCGAGAGCGCGGTGGATTTGCCGGCGCCGGACGGGCCAACAAGCGCCACGGTCAGGCCGGGTTCGGCGATGAAGCTCAAGCCGGACAATCCGGCGCGGCCATCCGGATAGATGAAGCCGACATCGTCGAACACCAGCCGCCCACTTCCCTGCGGCAAAGGCGCGGCACCGGGGCTGTCGGCGATCCCGGCCGGCTCGTCGATCACGGTGAACACCCGCGACAGGCCTGCAAGTCCCTCCTGCACCGCGGAATTGAGGTTGCCCAGCGCGCGCAAAGGCTGCGAGGTCAGGCCCAGCGCCGTCACGAAGCCCACGAAGTCGCCCAGCGTGCCCGTGCCATGCGACGCCCGCCAGCCCGCGAACCCCAGCACCGCGCCGAACGCGCCGCCGGCAATCAGCTCCAGCAGCGGATCGATGCGGCTGCGGCTGCGGATAATGGTCATCATGGCGCGATACATCCGCATGAAAGCGGCATCGGCGCGCGCCGTCTCGGTGGCCTCCAACCCATAGGCGCGCACGGTGCGGGCCTGGGAGAAGCTTTCGGTCAACAGCGTGGCGGTCTCGCCCATGCGCTCCTGCATCCCGCCGGACGCGCTGCGGATGCGCCGCCCGATGCGCTGGATCGGCACGGCGGCGATCGGGAACAGGCAGGCTGCGATCAGTGACAGCACCGGATCGGTGTAGATCATCCAGCCGACCAGCCCGATCAGCTTCAGCGCGTCTCCCAGGCTGTTGACGGCGCGCACCAGCCCCTCGCGGATCATGGTGGCGTCGGTGGTGAAGCGGGCGGCCAAAGCTGCCGGCGCCTCGCGCTCCACCCGCGCCAGATCTGCGTGCATCAAATGCGCGAACATCCGTCCCTGCAGGCTGCGAATGGCCAGCAACACGGTTTTTTGCATGGCGATGGCCTGGAAATACTGCGCGACCGCCTTGGCCGCCGTGACCACCATCACCAGGATCGGCACCTGATACAGGATGCGGGGGTCGCGCCGCTCGAATAGGTTCAGCGCCTGTTGCACCACGGCGGGGTAGAGCGTCTGCAGAACGGCCACGACGATCGTCAGCACCAGAACCAACAGCAACAGGCTCCGATGCCGCACGATGTGCCCGCTCCAGAGGCGACGGAGCAGATGATTGTTCTCGGAAATGCTGGCGTTCATAGGCGCGCCTTTATCAGGGCGCGCGATGCTGTGCCAGTTGCGCCATCAAATCGTCCCGCGTGGCGATGCAGCCACCGGCCAGCCACGACGCACGCATCGATTTCAGGATGCGCCCCATCTCAGGGCCGGGTTGCAGCCCCGCCAAGGCGAGATCGCGGCCCTGCACCGGGAAGATCGGCACCTTCATAGACGCGATCCGCGCCAGCAATGCCGCATCCCGCCCGGCAATCCGGGCGCGACCTTCGAGAATATCCGGTGGCGTGTCGGCCAGCAGCCGGCGCAGCTCCGCGTCATCAGGCGCGTCCGGTGGCGGTGCGCCCTGAAGCGCCAGCAACCGCGCTGCCTCCTCGCCCGACAGGTTGAGCGGCGCCGGGCCTGTTGGCATCAGCTTCGCCAGCCGCAACATGGGATCGCCAGGGAGCGCATCGACCGGGCGCAAAACGGCGTCAGGCAGCAGCGCGGCCAGCACGCCGGCCCGCGCCATCAGGCCCAAAGCTGCATCCGGGGCAGGGGCCGCAAGGATGCGCCGCAGTTCGCTCCACACGCGTTCCGCCGACAGTAGCGACAGGCCGGCAACACCGGCTTCGATGGCGGCCAACGCGTCGGCATCGGCCCGGGCGTGGCCGTAGCGGGCGAAGAAGCGGAAGAAGCGGAGAATGCGCAGATAATCCTCCGCGATCCGTCCCGCGGCGTCGCCCACGAAGCGCACGATGCCCTCCGCCAGATCGGCCCTGCCGCCGAAATAGTCGAACACCTCGCCATCCGGCGCCATCGACATGGCGTTGATGGTGAAATCCCGTCGCGCCGCATCTTCGCGCCAGTCATCGGTGAACGCCACGGTGGAGTGCCGCCCATCGGTCTCGACGTCACGGCGCAGGGTGGTGATCTCGAAGCCCTGGCCATCGACCAGTGCGGTGACGGTGCCGTGAGCGAGGCCGGTGGGAATGGCGCGCAGCCCTGCTCGGCCCAGTGCGACCAGCACCTGGTCCGGCGGCATCGGCGTCGCCATGTCGATATCGGCAATCTCCTGCCCGGCCAAGGCATCGCGCACGCAACCGCCAACCAGCCGCGTGCCGGGAAGCGCTGCCAACACGGCGCGGAGTCCCGACTGCCGCAGGAAATCCGGTGTCATGGTCACGTGCGGGATCTCGACGTCGGTCGATTGGTTTCATACAACGAACAGATGGCCATCATGCCGAACGACTCCGTGCTGGGACTGCCGACATCCCTCCATGCGCGCCCTTATCAGGCTGTCGGTTTCTGGTCCCGCCCGATCACCGCGGAGCATTGCCTCGTGTATGCGACCGAAGGCAGACAAGGCGCCAACCAGCGCCTCACGATCGCCGCCTGCCATTATCATTATTGAGCCGCTGCATTAAGCCGCTGCCCTACGGCGCTCCGTGCCCCGGCACGATCCGGCCATCCTCAATCCGGGCCGGCACATATCGCGCATGCGGGTCCATGCGCTCCTTCAGACCATATCCAACCGCCACGCCGGCCAGGGCCACTACGAACACCATGCCGATCCACAGCACCGCAGGCCGCACGTGCGGGGTCAAAAAGCGCCACAGCACATAAAGCCCGAGCGGCGCCAGGAACAATCCGATCTCGGCGGCGCGCAGCATCAGCCGGCCGCCCGCAAACGCGATGCGAGGCCAACCAGGATCGCAGCCGTCGCGCCCCAGATATGATGCTCCGGATGCGGCCACTCCCAATAGGACCGCATCCGCCCTCCCCATATCCTGGTCTTCCGAATTGGCGCATGCGGGTCCAGCAATACCGCCAAAGGCAATTCAAACATCTGTTCCACCTCGTGCGGCGAAGCCGTCAGCCCCAGCCCGTCCAATGCGACACCAGGGCTCAGCAGGCCCAGTATCGGCGTGATCTGATAGCCCGTGCCGGTGATGTAGTCGGGAAGCCTCCCCGCCAGTTCCACCCGCATCGGGTCCAACCCGATCTCCTCCTCCGCCTCGCGCAACGCCGCTGCCTCCGGGCTCTCATCGGTGGGATCGATCCGGCCGCCGGGGAAACTCACCTGTCCCGCATGCTTGGTGAGGTGTGAGGCACGCTTGGTCAGCAATACCCCCGGCGCCAGCCCGAGTACGAACGGCACCAGCACCGCCGCCGGCACGTAGGGCGGCTCCGTCAGATCGCGGGTATCGTCGCCGTCTTCTTCCTGGTCCGAATGATCCGTCACGGCCTGCAGCCGCGCGCGCAACTCGACTTCTGTCACCTGGTGCAGTTTTCGTCACCGGTGGGCATCTCGCCCAATGCGAAGAACTGCCGCTGGCTCCACACGCCCAGCATCCGGCGACCCTCGACGATCTCGACCTCCGCCAACGCCACCAGTTCGTAATACACCGCCCGGCTGATCCGCGCCTCGACCGGCCACCGCCCGTCACCCGCGCGCACCAGCAGATACGGCGTCGGCTCACAGGTCAGCAGATCATGGGCGATGCGAATGGGATGATCCGGGCCTGCCTCGATCATCTGATCCACGTTGGTGCGAAATGTCAGCACCTGGTCGCGCCCCAGCCCACTCCAATCCAGCTCAACCGCCAGGAACGGCGCATCCTCCACCTCGATCGGGCCGCGCTCTGCCGGGGTTTCCAGCCAGAACACGCCGTCTGCCGCGCGCTTGAGCACAGATGCGAACAGACAGACGAGCTCCTTTCGCCCGATCGGGCTGCCGCGATACAGCCAACTCGCATCCCGCTTTATCAAAAACGGCAGTGGACCGCACTCGCGCGGCACGCGCCTACAGGCGTTTTCGGGCTTCGCGGGGGCGATCCCGAGGGTCTGGAAACCTGGTCCGTGGCTTGCGTCGTTCACGTCTCTGTCTCCGGGACATCAGAATGCTTCCGTCCCCGCATTCGATATAGGTAGCATCCCCCCCTGGGGGGAAGTGGCGGATCACACACGCCACCCAATCTAAGTTCAAGCGTCGCTTGATCGGAGCCTGCCCCTTTCCTGCCGCAAGGATGTGACCATGCCGCCAGTCTCCCCGTTTTCCGTGCCCCCAACCGATACCCTTCTGGCCGAGGTCGAGGCGCTGGGCAGCTGCATCGCCCGCGTCCGTGCCGAAATCGGCCGAGCCATCTACGGCCAGCAGGAGGTGATCGACCAAACCCTGATCACCTTGCTCTCCGGAGGGCATGTTCTGCTGGTGGGCGTGCCGGGCCTCGGCAAGTCCCGCCTGGTGGAAACCCTCGGCATTGTCCTCGGCCTCGGCCCAAAGCGCGTGCAGTTCACCCCGGACCTGATGCCGGCGGATATCCTGGGCAGCGAAGTGCTGGACGAAGACGAACACGGCCGCCGCAGTTTTCGCTTCGTGCCTGGCCCGGTGTTCTGCCAGCTCCTGATGGCCGACGAAATCAACCGCGCCAGCCCCCGCACCCAGTCAGCCCTGCTCCAGGCGATGCAGGAAGGCCGCGTCGCCATCGCCGGCGTCGAACACAAACTGCCACGCCCGTTCCATGTCCTGGCCACCCAGAACCCGATCGAGCAGGAAGGCACCTACCCTCTTCCCGAAGCCCAGCTTGACCGTTTTCTCCTCGAGGTCGAGGTCCGCTACCCCGATCTCGTCTCCGAGCGCGCCATGCTGGTCGCCACCACCGGCGCCGACGAAGCCCCCTCGAAGCCGGCCCTCACCGCCGCTGAAATGATGGCCGCCCAAAGCCTGATCCGCCGCGTGCCCGTGGGCGACACCGTGGTGGACGCCATTCTGCGACTTGTCCGCGGCGGCCGCCCCGAAACCGCCGAGGACGACGACATCAAGCGACACATCGCCTGGGGCCCCGGCCCCCGCGCGGCGCAGGCCCTGATGCTCGCCACCCGCGCCCGCGCTTTGCTCGACGGCAGGCTGGCGCCCAGCCTGGAAGACGTGGCGGCCCTGGCGCATCCCGTACTCCGCCACCGCATGGCGCTCAACTTCTCCGCCCGCGCCGAGGGCATCGCCTTGTCCGGCGTGATCGACCGCCTGGTCAGCCGTATCGGATGAGCGAGGCGGTCCTCCCTTCCGCTCTCTCACCAGCCGCCCGCGCGCTTCAGGCGGCAGCGCTCGGCGCGCGTCTTCCGGCCCTCCTGGTCGCGGCCGAGCGGGTGGCGAACACGGTGGCGCAGGGCGTTCACGGCCGCCGGCGGGTAGGGCAGGGCGACAGCTTCTGGCAATACCGCCCGTTCGTGTCCGGTGATTCCCCCAGTCGGATCGACTGGCGCCAATCCGCCCGCGCCGACCGCGTGTTCATCCGCGAAACCGAATGGGAAGCCGCCCAGACCGTCTGCCTGTGGCGCGATGGCGGCTCGACGATGCGCTGGAAATCGAAGGCCGCCACCATCACCAAGCTCGACCGCGCCGAACAGCTTCTGCTCGCCCTCTCATCCCTTCTCCTGCGCGGCGGCGAGCGCGTGCGCCTCATCGCCCAAGGCCTCCCCGGCGTCTCCGGCCGCGGCGGCGTCGAAGCTCTCGCCGGCCAGCTCATGACCCAGACCACCGACGATGACGGCGTGCCCCCCGAGGCCAAACTCCCCCGCCACGCCCGCGCCGTGCTGATGGGTGACATGCTGGCGCCGTTGGAAAATATCCACGCCGCCATCGGCCGCCTCTCCGGCCTGCCGATCACCGGCCACGTGTTGCAAATCCTCGACCCCGCCGAGGTTGGCCTGCCCTACACTGGCCGCGTCCACTTCGAAGGCATCGGCGAGCAACGCCACATGCTGATTCCCCGTGTCGAAGGCGTCCGCGACGCCTACGCCGCACGCCTCGCCGAGCAACAGAACGGCATCGCCGCCATCTGCGCCGCCACCGGCTGGGGATTCTCCATACATCGCACCGACCATCCGCCGGAGACCGCACTTCTGGCGCTCTACACCGCACTCTCACCGACGGTGGGACGCCGCGGATGATCGCCTCTCTGCTCGCCACCGGCTTCGCAAGCCCTTGGGTGCTGCTGGCACTGCCGATGCTGCCGCTTCTCTGGTGGCTGCTTCGCGTCACCCCGCCCGCCCCCCGTCGAGAAATCTTCCCCGCCATCCGCCTGCTGTTCGGCCTGAATTCCACCGCCGAGACCCCGGCCCACACGCCGATCTGGCTGCTCGCCTTGCGCATGCTGGCCGCCGCCCTCGTGATCGTGGGCCTGGCCCGCCCCATCCTCGACGCCGGCCGCGACCTCGGCGGCACCGGACCGCTCCTGCTTGTGATCGACGATGGCTGGGCGTCGGCCCCTGCCTGGCCGCAGCGCATGGCGGCGGCACAATCCGTGCTCGACCGGGCTGAACGCGCTGGTCGACCGGCGGCGCTGCTGACCACTTCCCCCGCCGCCGATGGCACCGCGCCGTCGCTGTCGCCCGTGATGTCGGTTGCCGATCTGCGCCCAAGCCTGCAGGCATTGCGCCCAAAACCCTGGCCCACCGACCGCGCCGCAGCCACCGAGGCGCTGCGCACAGCCCCCCTGGCCAGCATCGTCTATCTGGGCGACGGCATCGGCACGGATCAAAACTTCGCACAACGTCTCGGCGCCCTGGGCACGGTCGAGGAGCTTGATGACCCCGAGCCACCAGTGCTGCTCGCCCCGCCGCAATCCCTGGCCGACCGCTTGGTGGTGCGCGTGCTGACCCTGCCGACCTCGGTTGCCCGCGATGTCGCGGTCCTCGCCCAGTCCGGCGACGGCCGCACCCTGGCCCGCGTGGCCGTGCCCATCGCCGCCGCCGCCGATCGCGGCGACGCGCCGATCGTGCTGCCGCCGGAACTTCGCAACAAACTGACCCGCCTGGTGATCGACGGCCCATCCTCCGCCGGAAGCGTGGTCCTGCTGGACGAGCGTTGGCGCCGCCGCCCAGTCGGCCTGCTGGCCGCGGCCAGCGTGACGGCCGAGTCACCGCTGACGGGATCGCTCTACTACCTGCGCCGCGCCCTGGCCCCCTACGCCGAACTGCGCGAGGGCGATCTGAAATCCCTGCTGGACCGCGAGTTGGCCGTCCTCGTGCTGGCCGACCACAACGTCGCCGACGGACCCGAAATGACGATGCTGGCCAACTGGGTCGAAAAGGGCGGCACCCTGATCCGCTTCGCCGGCCCCGCCATGGCCGAGCACCCGGACGCACTGCTCCCCGTAAAACTGCTTGGCGGCGACCGCCAGCTCGGTGGCGCGATGTCCTGGACCCAACCGCCCGGCCTCGCCCCGTTCGACGCCGACGGTCCGTTCGCCGGCCTCGTCGTGCCGGAGGAAGTGCGCATCACCCGCCAGGTGCTCGCCGCCCCGATTGCAAGCATGGGGGTCGCCAGCACCGGCGCATCGGGCAGCGCCAACCCGGTCTGGGCACGGCTGTCGGACGGCACCCCGCTCGTCACCCAGGCGCCACGCGGCGCCGGACGCATCGTGCTGTTCCATGTCACCGCCAACGCCGACTGGTCGGACCTGCCGCTGTCCGGCCTGTTCGTCGACCTCCTGCGCCGCCTGGTCTCCCAAGCCAACGGTGTTACCACCAACGCAACGGAGGCCGACGCACTGCCTCTGGCTCCATTCGAGACGCTCGACGGCTTTGGCGTGGCCGGTGCGCCGCCGCCCGCCGCCATCGCCATCGCCGCCTCCGCATTGACTACCGCCCAGGCCTCGCCACGCCATCCGCCCGGCCTCTACGGCCCCGAAACCGGCAGGCGCGCCCTCAATCTCGGTGGCACCATCGCCGGCTTGGTCGCCTCGTCCGACATCCCTGGCGCCCGCCTCGAAACCCTCGGCGCCACCGCGCAGGAACGCCCGCTGGCACCGCTGCTGATCGCTGCCGCCCTGGCATTGCTCGCGTTCGACCTTCTCGTCTCGCTCCGCCTGCGCGGGCTCTGGACCGCAACCGCCGCGCTCGCCCTCATGCTCCTGGCTTCCCCGCTCCACGCCCAGGAAACCAACCCCGCGCTGGTCACCAAACTTGCCTACCTCATTACCGATGACAGCCAGGTGGACAGCGTGTCGCGCGCCGGGCTGCAAGGTCTGTCCGACTATGTGAACCGCCGCACCAACGCCGCCCTAGGCGCCCCCGCCGGCGTACGTCCGGGCAGCGACGACCTCAGCTATTACCCGCTTCTCTACTGGCCGATCACCACCGACACGCCCGCCCCCTCCGGCGAGGCGGTGCTGGCGCTGAACGACTACATGTCCCACGGCGGCATCATCTTGATCGACACCCGCAACGGCGGCAGCGGCGAGGGTTTCGCCCCCGGCGCCGAAGCAGCCCTGGCCCGCATCGGCGCCGGCCTCGCCGTCCCCGCGCTGACGCCGCTGACCAGCGCCCACGTGCTGGCCCGCTCGTTCTACCTGCTGCAGGATTTCCCCGGCCGCTACACCGGCGACACCGTCTGGGTGCAGCGCGACGAAGACCGCGCCAACGACAGTGTCTCTCCGGTGATCATCGGCGGCAATGACTGGGCAGCCGCCTGGGCCATCGACGCACAGGGCCGCAATCCCTATGCCACGCTTCCCGGTGGCGCCCGCCAGCGCGTGCTGGCCTACCGCTTCGGCGTCAACCTCGTGATGTACGCGCTGACCGGTAACTACAAAGGCGACCAGGTCCACGTCCCCGCGCTGCTTGAAAGGCTCGGCCAATAATGCGCCTCGACCAGGCCATCGCCGCCCTGCGCTTCGATACCGCGCTGCCACTGTGGCTGTTCGCCGCCCTCGCGGCGTTCTGCGCCCTGGCGCTCGCCGTCGCTATCTGGCGCCACGCGCGCGGCACAGTCTGGCGCGGTCTCGCCTTTTCCGTCGTCCTCCTTTGGCTCGCAGGCCCAAGGCTGGTGGAGGAAACCCGCCAGACCAGGCCAGACATCGCGCTGCTGGTCATCGACCAGACTGCCTCGATGGGTGTGGGGGACCGCGACAAGCTGGCCGCCCAGGCCCGCGCCACTATCGAAAAACAGGTGCAGGACCAGGGCCGCGAACTCGCAGGCCTTGAACTCCGCACCGTCACCGTCCCCGAGTCCGGCACCGGCGGCACCCGCCTGTTCGCCGCCATCGACCGCGCGCTTGCCGACATCCCCGCCGCACGTCTGGCTGGCATCATCGCCGTCACCGACGGCCAGATTCACGACATTCCCACCAGCCTGCCAGCGCCGCTCCATGTCCTGCTACCGGCGAAAGGCGAAGAGATCGACCGCCGCGTGCGCATCGTCTCCGCCCCCGGCTACGGCATCGTCGGCAAGACCGTGGACCTGAAGGTCGTCGTCGAGGATCTCGGCACCACGCTCGGCCTGCTGGCCCCTTCGCCCACCACCCGCCTCACCATCCGCCGCGACGGCGCGCCGCCCCGCGTGCTCACCGTCCCCGTCGGGCGCGAGCAGACCATCGAGCTGCCCTTCACCCGCGCCGGCCCCAGCGTCATCGAACTGAGCGCCGAGGCCCGCCCCGGCGAGGCCAGCCTGCTCAACAACCGCGCCGTCGTCACCATCAACGGCGTCCGCGACCGTCTCCGCGTGCTGCTCGTCTCCGGCGAGCCCCACCCCGGCGAGCGCACCTGGCGCCGCCTGCTGAAGGCCG
>JAYTHH010000468.1:0-8791 GCA_043732745.1 Rhodospirillales bacterium | reverse complement strand
TCACGGCCCGGCCGGCGCGATCTATGCCTTCTGCCGGCTGGCGGACGACGAGATCGACAACGCGATCGACAACGATTCGCTGATGGGCCCCAGCCCGCACACCGATCCGCAAGCTGCTCTGGCGCGGCTGCGCCACCGTCTTGACAGCGCCTATGCCGGTGCACCGTTGGCCATCTCAGTCGATCGCGCCTTCGCCGATGTGGTGCGCCGCCATGCCATCCCGCGCGCGCTGCCCGAGGCGCTGCTGGAGGGGTTCGCCTGGGATGCCGCCGGGCGGACCTATGAGACGTTGGAAGACGTGCTGGCCTATGGCGCGCGCGTGGCCGGTGCAGTTGGCGCCATGATGACGGTGCTGATGGGCAAGCGCGCGCCGGAAACTGTGTCGCGCGCCTGCGATCTTGGTGTGGCCATGCAACTCTCCAACATCGCGCGCGATGTTGGAGAGGATGCCCGCGCGGGAAGGCTGTATCTGCCGCGCACCTGGCTGCGCGAGGAGGGCGTCGATCCCGAGCTTTGGCTTGCCGATCCGGTGTTCACGCCCCAGATCGGTCGGGTGGTGGCGCGGCTCCTGGCAGTTGCCGATATCCTCTACGTCCGCGCCGATGCCGGCATCGGGCAGTTGCCGTTGGTGTGCCGGCCGGGCATCGGCGCGGCCCGGCTGCTCTATGCCGAGATCGGCCGCCAGGTGTTGCGCCATGGTGGTGACAGCGTGTCACGGCGAGCAGTGGTGTCGGGCCGCCGGAAGCTGGCTTTGTTGGGGCATAGCCTGTTCGATGCGCTGTTCCCGGCCACGATCAATTCAGCGCCGCCGCTACCGGAGACACGGTTTCTGGTGGAGGCCGTGCTGATGGCGACGCCGCGCCGGGTTGACTTATCGGGAATGGGGCGACTGCTTGACCTGATAGCGAAGCTGCAGGCGCGGGATGCCACTCCGATGAAGGCCGCGTCCAGATGATGGACTGGGCCGCGTCATCCGAGATGATCGTGATGCTCGTGGTGCTAGGATTTCTGCTGGTCGAGTTGGTTTCTATTCGCCGGACGATCAAGCGGGATCGGGCGAGGTTGGAGGCGGAGAGGCGGGATTCGAAGTTGTAGGCTTGGGGTGATGGCCTTTGTCCACCTTACGGGTGGTTCCACCATTCTATGCCGGCATCGGCTGCACGCTTGTCCAACATCGGCGGGATCGAGGGATGTAGCACTACGCCATCAGCGATAGCCGTTTCACGCAAAGCGAGGCCGCGCTCGCCGGGCAGGCGCACCGGCATGCCGGCCGGGCCGGGCGGGTTGGCGTGCACCGCGTCCGCCATCCAGCCAGTTTCGCGTAGGAATGCCTCGCCGCCGCCGAACCGGGCGGGGTCTAGCACCAGCACCAGAACCGACGCACCCCATTCGGTCGGCGCATCGGCGCGGCCATGGCCGGACAACGCCGAGGTCAGCGCTTCCAGCAGCAGGCCCAGCGCATAGCCCTTGTGGCCGGCCTCGCTGCCGCCCAGCGGCTGCAGGCTCCCCGGTGGATCGGTGAAGAAGGCGTTCGGGTCGCGGGTGGGTGTGCCGGCAGCATCCAGCAGCCAGGGATGCTCGAACTTGCGGCCCTCGACGCGCAGTCGGCCGGTCATGCCGTTGGTGGTGATAGACATCGAGACGTCGATCATCACCGGACCATCCGGCGACGGCCATCCCGCGGCCAACGGGTTCGGCGTGTAGATGCGTTTTGTGCCGCCAAAGGGCGCCACGGATGCTACCGAGGGGTCCGAGCACGTGACGATCAGCATCTGCCCGCGATCGGTGATTGGCTTCAGATAGGCGGCGAGGCAGCCGATATGACTGGACCGGCGGATAGAGACGGCTGATAGCCCGAACTCCGCGGCGCGCTGCGACGCCATCTCTGCAGCGCGCACGACAAGCCACGGCCCTGGCAGCCGCATGCCGTCCCAGGTCTCGACGATCGAGGTCGCCGAAATCACATCTGGCAGACCGGTGCCCGTCATGGCGCCGGACGTGACGGCGTCGAGATAGGCCGGCAGCAGCGCCAGGCCATGCGTGGTGTGGCCGAGCAGGTCGCCCTCCACCAGGATGTTGGCGGTGACGCGCGCCTTGTCGGCGTCAAGCCCGGCTTTCTCGAACAATTGGGCGGCAAGGCGGCGCAGATCCGCCACGTCATAGGTCTGGCGCATGAGTTTTCTCCCGATGGCGCGAACATGCCTTTGCGATCGTGCGGTGCCAAGGGTTTCGGATCGCGCCGCACTGCGCCAGATTGCGCACATAATTGGGGAGTACGTCGCATGTGGGAACCACAGTCACGCTATCCGGACGCCGATGTGGTGTCGTTTGACAAGAGCTTCGACCGCTTCCGCGTGCTCGGTGGTATCGATCGCCTCGCCACTGGCTGCCGCTGGTCGGAAGGCCCGGTCTGGTTTGGCGACGGCCGCTACTTGCTGTGGAGCGATATCCCTAACGACCGCATGCTGAAATGGGAGGAGGAGACCGGCGCGGTGTCGGTGTTCCGCAAATCCTCGAACAACGCCAACGGCAACACGCGCGATCGCCAGGGGCGGCTCGTCACCTGCGAGCATGGCGCACGGCGCGTCACGCGCACCGAGATCGACGGCAGCATCACCGTCCTGGCCGACAGCTATCAGGGCAAGCGGCTGAACTCGCCGAACGACGTGGTGGTGGCCAGCGATGGGGCCGTGTGGTTCACCGATCCGCCCTTCGGCATTCTCGGATATTACGAGGGCGAGAAGGCGGAACCGGAACTGCCGCAATGCGTCTATCGCCTGGATCCCGATGGCACGCTCGCGGTGGTGGCGGACGACATTCCGGGCCCCAACGGGCTGGCGTTCTCACCGGATGAAAGCCTGATCTACATCGTGGCGTCCCGCGCCAGCCCGCGCGAGATTTTAGTGTATGACGTGGTGGATGGGAAAAAGATCGCCAACGGCCGCCCCTTCATTGATGCCGGACCGGGCGGCACGCCAGACGGGTTCCGCGTCGATGTCGAAGGCAATCTTTGGTGCGGCTGGGGCATGGGAACGGCGGAACTGGACGGTGTGCGCGTGTTCAATCCACACGGCGAGGCGATCGGCCATATCCATTTGCCGGAGCGGTGCGCCAACGTGGCGTTCGGCGGGCGGCATCGCAACCGGCTGTTCATGGCGGCCAGCCGATCGCTGTATGCGCTTTACGTGAATACGCAGGGAGTCACGGGCGGGTAGGGAGCCGTTCCAACTGAATTTCTTCAATTCAGTTGGAAAAACGGCGTGGAAAGCATGTCCTGCCGCCCGTAACCTGTTGCTACTGATGCATGGGCGGCCTGCCGCCCATCATCCCCTCCGGACCCTTCATGCCGTGCATGCCGTGATGGCGCGGCATTTCGATGTTGGTCAGCTTGTCAGCCGACGGCCCGATCTCGAGCACGCCGATCGACTTGCCGAGCGGGCCGGAGACGCCGATACCGCTGGCGGCGATCGTGTTGCCGACCGTGAGCAGCGTGGCCTCCTTGGCCGCTTCCGGCGGCGGCAGGCGCAGCACGGTGCCGTCTTCCAGCAGCGCGCCGCCGACATCGCCGCGCGGGGTGTGCAGCAGCGCCTTGATCTTGCCGCTGACATCCATCTTCGCCATGTCCTCGGGTCGGCCGCCGGTCTGCCCGCCGCCGATCACCACACCGCTCGCGACGTTGGTGATAGTGACGGCGCTGACCATGGCGACGTTGCGCGACTTCAGGCCGCGAATGCTGATCATGTCGCCGGGCTTCACGCTGAACACCAGCGCGTTGCTCAGATGCGGCGGCACCTGCACTTCGGTGCCGTCATCCAGAATCAGCCCGTCAACGCTGCCATACGGCGCCAGCGTGAACTGCGCGACCTTGCCTTTGAATTCGGGCAGTTGCGCCGGGTCGAAATTGCCGGTGGCGAGCCCCGCGGGCGGACGCATCTGCGCCACCGCGATCCCAGCGCCGGTGACCATCGGGGCTGCGAGCATCAGGGCAGCCAAAAGAGATTTTGAAAGATAGGCCATGTGTCGTTCCTTCGTTCTGCGGGTGCGCTGCAAAAACGCGTCCCGTGAAAGGGAACACTGCACCTTGCGTGCCAACCGGTATATCGTTGATAAAGCTATCTTATTCCAACGCGTGGCCTGCCTGACCGTCCGACTTCCCGACAATGCCGTCCGGATTCCAGACGCCGCTAGCCTTCGATCCCGTAGCGCCGCAGCTTTTCGTGCAGCAACTGCCGATGAATGCCGAGCCGTCGCGCCGCCTCGGTGCGATTGCCTGATGTCTCGGCCAGCGCGCGGCGGATCATCGCCTGTTCCAACTGCGCCACTGCCCCCGGCATGTCGGCAGGGTCTTCTGTCTTGCTCTCGCCAGCGGACGACGACAGAAAATTCAGATCCTCGGCGGCGATGACGTCCCGCCGGCCCAGCACGGCAGCGCGCTCCATGGCGTTGCGCAACTCCCGCACGTTGCCCGGCCAAGCATGCGCCAGCAGCCGTGCCGCCGCATCGGCTGACAGGCGGTGCGCGGTCTTGCCGAACAGCCGCAGGAAATGCTCGGCCAGCTCGACGATGTCGGCCAGCCGTTCGCGCAACGGCGGCAGCGCCACTGGCACCACGCCCAGCCGGTAGAACAGATCCTCGCGAAATCGGCCCTCGCGCACCGCCACGGCCAGATCGCGATGGGTCGCCGAGATGATGCGCACATCCACGGCCACGGGCTTGCCGCCCAACGGCGTCACCACCCGTTCCTGCACCACCCGCAGCAGCTTTGCCTGCAAGGGAGCCACCATGTCGCCAATCTCGTCGAGGAACAACGTGCCTTTGTCGGCGGCGCGGAACGAGCCGAGCGTGTCGGCCACGGCACCCGTGAAGGCGCCACGGGTATGGCCAAAGAGCTGGCTTTCCAAAAGTTCGGCAGGAATGGCGGCGCAGTTCAGCGCCACGAACGGACGCGCGGCCCTGCGGCCATGACGGTGGATGGCGCGCGCCACCACCTCCTTGCCGGTGCCGGTCTCGCCGGTGATCAGCACGCTGGCATCGCTGTCAGCCAACATGCCGATGGATTTTTGCACGCTGCGCATGGCTGCGGAGCCGCCGACCAGCGTGTCCTCGTCGCTCTCTGCCAACCGATCTACCGGCCTGGCCGGCGCGTCCGGCAGCATGCGGGCGACCAGGGCGGCCAGGTCGGCGCGGCCAATCGGCTTGGCCAGGTGATCCACCGCGCCCAGCCGCATCGCCTCGATAGTGTTGGACGCCGTGGGCACGGCCGTCAGCACCGCCACCGGCGGCGGATCGGGTCGGGCCCGGATGATCTTCAGCACCCCCAAGCCATCCAGGCCCGGCATCCGCAGGTCGAGCAGAACGGCATCGGCGTGGTGGCCGTCGAGCCAGTCGAGCGCCATGCGGCCATTCTCGGCCAGCGCCGTGGCGTAGCCGAGATCGGCCAAGGCTTCGGCCAGGCTGTCGCGCAGGGCGGCGTCGTCATCGACGATCAAGACGGTTTTCATGTCGGGTTCCGGAGTCCGTCCTGGGGCAACTCGATCACGAACAAGGCGCCGTCGGCGGCATCGGCCAGGAAGATCCGCCCGCCATGCGCCTGCACCATCTCACGGGCGATGGCGAGGCCGAGGCCGGTGCCGTCGGCGCGGCTGGTCACAAAGGGCTCGAACAAATTGTCACGCAGGGTGCTGGGCACGTTCGGACCCTGATCCTGCACTTCGAACCGCAACAATCCGGGTAGGACAAGGGCGCGCAGCGTGATGGCGGAGCCGACCGGCGCGTGGCGTGCGGCGTTCTGGATCAGATTGTCGAGCGCGCGTCGGATCAAATCCGGATCGAACACCGCGACCTCTGGCGCTGCCTCGATGGCGAGTGCCGCGTCCGGCCAGTCAGCCCGAAAACCTTCGAGAAACGCCGGCAGGCCTGTCGCCACCAGCGCCGGCACGCGGCGCTGGGTCATGATCAGCAATTCGCCGCTGAGACGGTCGAGCCTTTCTACCTGCGTCAGGATCGCCTCCAGCGCCATGCGGCCGCGGTTGGCGGCGCGGTCCGGTTCGGCCTGGGCATCCAACGCAAGTGCGCTTTCGGCCCGCAGCCGCATGGCCGCGATCGGGTTGCGGATCTCGTGCGCCACACCTGCCGCCACCCGCCCGAGCGAGGCCATTCGCTCGGCGGAGGCTGCGCGGGCGGCGGATGAGGCAGCCTCGCCCTGCGCCACCAGCAGGCGGACGCGGGCGTTGTTCAGCGCGGCGGCGATCCGGTCCAGCTCCACCTCTCCGGTCGGCGCGATCGGCGGCAGGCCGGTGCCGTCATGCTGGGCCAGGGCCGCTTCCATCCGGCGTACCTGCCGCGTCCAGGAGGTGACCAGCCAGGTGAGCCCGCCCGACAGGCTCAGCATCAGTGCCAGCAGAACGCCCACGCCGATGCGCAATTCGCTGTAGCCAGGTGCGGCCTCCACCTCGGCTGCCACCCAGCCGGCGAGATCGGCAACCGGGCCGGGCAGCCGGCAGGCGAGCACGATCGTGGTGCGGGTGCCGGCGGCGCTGACATTGGTGCTGGTCCCGCTGGTGGTCGACAACGCGGCCGCGGCAGTGGCGCTGGGCAGGCTTGCGGGGCTGATATCGGCGGGATTGCGCAGAATTCCGCCAGCCAAAGACGGGGTCGGCGCTAGGGCCAGTGCGGCGGCTTGGTTGAGGTCGCGTTGGAACGCGGCGTCCTCCCGCTGCGGCATCGGGCCGGACCAGCCGGACAGATAATAGGTGGTGCGATCGGCCATGCGGTCGCAGGCGCGGTCCAGTTCATCCTCGGCGCGCTGCACTAGCGACGCGTTGGAGAGCTGATAAAGCTGGACCAGCAACACGGCCATTACCACCGACGCCGCCAGTGAAAGCACCCATACGCCGAACAGCCTGGTCCGGAGCGATGTCATGGCGCCGTGAAACCCATCTGCTACTGATAGCCGAAGCGCCCCCCGTCATCCACCCGATACCGCGTTTCTTCCGCCGTCCCCATATGAAAAGCTTGCTAAGTCCACGCACGCATGAAGGTTTCGCCGTGATAGACGCTCTCGCTGCATTTTCCGACTGCGTGGCAGACCATGTCCGCCTGGGCGCGCCGCTCCTCGCCGTTGTGGAATGGGGCAGTAATCAGCAGGTCTCGGCGATCCTGTGGGGGGACGGCATCGCCGTGACCTCTGAGCAGAGCTTACCGGAATGCGAATCCTACACCGTGGTGCTTCCGGGTGGCGCGCGGGTGACAGCCACGCCAGTCGGGCGGGACGCCACGACCAACGTGGCAGCGTTGCGCGTGGAGTCCGAGTTTCCGTCGTTGCCAGCGGCGCCCGAGGTGCTCTCGCTGGGCGCGCTGGTGCTGGCACTTGGCGGCGACGGCACCGGCAGCACGCGCGTGCGCATGGGTGTGGTCGAGACATTGGGGCCGTCCTGGCAGAGCCAATGCGGGGGGCGCATCGACCAACTGATTCGGCTGGACATTAATCTGGGCCATGCCGCCGAGGGCGGCCCGGTATTCGACGCGCGGGGCGCGCTGATCGGCATGTCGACCTTCGGCCCGCGCAACCAGGTGCTGGTAATTCCGCACGCCACCATCGCCCGTGTGGTGGCGCAACTCGCAGCGCACGGCCGGGTGGCGCGCGGCTGGCTCGGCGTCGGCGTGCAGCCCGTGCTGATCCCGGGTGAGACCGGACGCGAGGTGGCGGATAAAGGATGCTCCGGCGCCAGCGGCCTGATGGTGATGAGCATCGACGATCGCTCGCCGGCGTTCGGGATGCTCATCACCGGCGATATTCTGCTCTCCGCCGGGGCCAATGGCCTGCCTACCCCGCGCGCACTGTTTGCCCTGCTGGGTGAGGAGGCCATCGGCAGCACGCTTGTCCTGCACCTGCTGCGCGGCGGGACCGCGATGGAAATGCATGTCGAAATCACTGCGAGGCCTGCATGATGGTGCTCATGGTCGCATCCGAAGCCACCACCGGCGGGCCCACCATTATCTTGCGCGTCGCGGATGCCCTGCGTCTGCGCCAGCTCGAACGCGACCTGCCGCATTTCGCGCAGGTCGAGACTGACGCGGATGTGATGGTGCTGCATCTGCCGCCGAACAACCGGCCCCCCGCCGATGCCATCAGCTTCGACGGCGCGCTGCTAATTCTGTCAGACGACCCTACCATCGCCGCGGATATGTCGTTGCAAGGCGTGCTGCCATCTTCTGCACGCAGCAGTCAGATCGCGTCGGCAATCATGGCGCTGGCCGAGGGTTTGACGGTCCGGCTGCCCGGCAACGTCACCACGGCCGATCGTGCCGGTTTCGCGCCGCCCGAATCGGCCTCGCGCCCGTTGCTGACGCCGCGGGAACTGGAAGTGCTGGCGCTGGTGGGGGAGGGGATGAGCAACAAGACCATCGCCCGCAAGCTCGGCATATCCTCGCACACCGTGAAATATCATCTGGAAGCGGTATTCACCAAACTGGGCGTCCGCAGCCGGGCCGAGGCGGTGACGCGCGGTCTGCGGCGCGGGTTGCTGGTGGTCTGACGGCAGCGCCTCGGCGTTGCGGCCATGCTGCACGGCAGCGGTTGGCATTTGCCGGCATGAGCGTTAGAACCGGTGGCTGAGCGGATCTGGGCGACGCAGATCGTGTGGAATGCCGGCTCAAACCATGTTTCACAGGATCATCCGGCGTTGTTGCAGGATCGCGGGTCCCATCTGGCAGAAGGCCTGACTATGATGTCACCTGCGGCCTCCGGCTCCGAATTCCCGGACGGGTTGCGCCGCTCCGGCGGCGTGGG
>JAYTHH010000467.1:0-8884 GCA_043732745.1 Rhodospirillales bacterium | reverse complement strand
TGGACGATCGGTGGGCCGATGCGACCTGTCATTCGGGCCTTCAGGCGTCGCGCCAGCCCAAGCACGATGGGCGCTGCCACGAGCATCAACGCCATATGGAGAAGGAGCACCAGAACACCGGCCAGCGCGCTCATAGCTGCTCCACCAGTGCCACGAAAGCGAGGAACCCGATCAGCACGGTGAACATCACCGTTAGGATCTGCCGCACGGTGAGGAACTGCAAGCGATCGGCGATGGACGTCAGCCGGGTGCGCAGCCGGGCGGCAGGCTGAAACAGGGTGGTCTCGGCAGGATCGGCAGCGGTTTCAATGTAGATCGCTGCCTCGGTGTCACCCGGGGGCGGCATTTCGACGGTCGCGGTCGCCCCCATAAGCGTGCCACCCAGCACCCGGCGCAGCGGCTGGGCGAAGCTGCCGCCGGCGTATTGCGTCAACGGATCGCCGAATGGCAGCCAAGGCGGGGGCGCGCCAAAACCGCAATCCCAAGCCGGGCCGGTGCGGTGCCCACCCACGGCGCGGGCACGCAGCACCGCCACGATGATAAACCCTGCCAGACTTAGCAGACCCAATACGGCCAATGGCGCATAGCCGGGCGCCTGCATGGCGGGGGCGATGGCCAGAAAACCGACGCGCCCTGTCATCGTGGTGTTGGCCAGCACGCGCAGCGCCGGTTCCGCCAAGCCCAGCACGACGCCCGGAAACAGTCCAACCAGAACCACGAGGCAGGACGCAAACAGGATGGCCCAGCGCATCGGTGGACCGGCCTCATGCGCAGCCGCAGCCTGCGCCGAGCGCGGCCGCCCCAACAGCGCCACGCCGACCAGCCGAACGGCAGCACTGGCAGCCAGCGCCATCGCCAGCACGATGCCCGCCGCCAGCACGCAGATCATGATCTGCAGGCCAAGCCCACCCAGCCGCACGGCGCCCAGCACCGTTTGTAGCAGCATCCACTCGCTGGCGAACCCAGCACTCGGCGGCAATCCAGCCAAGCTCGCGGCGGCCAGCATCATGCAGGCTGTGGTAATCGGCATGCGCGAGGCCAGCCCGCCGAGACGCTGGAGTTGACGCGTCAGCGTGGCGTGCTGGATGGCGCCGGCGCCCAGGAACAGCACCGTCTTGAACAGCCCGTGGCCGAATGCGTGCAGCAGTGCTGCCCCCAACGCCAGCCCGGCCAGCGCTGACAGATCCGCGGCCCGCGCAGCCATCGCCAGGCCCAACCCGACCACCACCAGCCCAACATTCTCGATGGTAGAGCAGGCCAGGATGGCCTTCACGTCGGTCTCGATATTCGCCCGGAACGCCCCGAGCACGGCACTGCCCAGCCCCATCGCCAACAGTGGCAGCGCCCACCAGATCGGCTGCGCGGGGCCGCAGAGGTCGAACAGCAGGCGGATTATCACATAGAGCGCCATCTTGGTCATGGCGCCGCTCATCAACGCGGACACATGGCCGGGGGCCGCTGCGTGGGCCGGTGGCAGCCACACATGCAGTGGTGCCAGGCCCGCCTTGGCGCCGGCGCCGATCAGCACGAGCGCCAGCACGAACGCTGCGCGCAGTCCCTCCGGCGGCCGCGCCCGCATGGCGGAAAAGCTGGCGCCATGCGCGCTGAGAAGGGCCAGCGCCGCGATCAGGCACAGCGCCGACAGAGCGGCCATGCCGAGATACAGCAACCCCGCCGCGCGGACCGATGGCTCCCGGTGATGCGTCACCACCAGTGCGAAGGACGCCAGCGACATCAACTCGAACCCCGCCAACAATGCGAAGGCGTCGCCTGCTAGCAAGGTCAGCGCCATGCCGCCGAGAAAGACCGGAAAGGCTGGGGCCGTGGCTGAATCATGGCCATGATCGTCCAGCGCGGCCGCGGCGGCGGCGGTGCCGGCCAGCATCAGCAGCAGCATGAAGAACCCGGATACGCCGTCCAACGCCAGCACGCTCGGTTGCCCGGCCAGCCCCAGCGGCACCAGCATCGAGCCGGGCGCGGCGCCGCCCAACAGATAGACCAGGGCTGCCGCAGCGCCCACGCCGCACAGCGCAAGCGATCCCCAGGCCGCGATCCGTGGCCCGGCCAAGGCCGCAACCGGCCCCAGCGCGAGCAGGAACGCCGCCACCAGTGCCAACGCCTGCAGAGGATAAACGGTCATGGCGAAACGGTAAGTGCGAGGGTCACGCCCGACCCTAGCAGCCGCACCGCCCGCGCCGGAAGATATGCGTTTCCGATCGCGCCGCTTTCATCATCATCGGATCTTCATCAATCTGAAACAGCAACGCAGTCTGCAAAGTCTAGTTCGGGCGAAACGAAGGCGGGTGGACAGATGGCGGATAGGGGCAAATGCGTTGCGGTGGTGGTGTTCGACGGGCTGCGGCCGGACATGATCCGGCCGGATACCACGCCCAATCTGGTGCGCTTCGCAGCCTGGGGCGCCACCATGCGAAGCGCCCATTCGGTGTTTCCGTCGGAAACCCGGGTCTGCACTTCGTCGGTGTCCACTGGCTGCCATCCCCGCCGACATGGGCTGATGGCGAACGTGATGTTTCACCCCGTCGACCCCTCCCGCATGGTCAACACCGGCAACGGCGAGGTGCTGCGGGCGCTGGAGCAGGCGTTGGGCCAGCCCATTCTGCTGCGCCCTGGCCTTTCCGACATCCTGGCCGAAGCGGGCCGAGATTTTGCGGTGTTCAGCAGTGGCACCACTGGCCAGACTTTTCTTCTCGCGCCGAATGCCGATCGTCACGGCCAGGTGGTGGTCAGCGGCCACGGGACACAATTCACCTCCATCGCCGGTCAGGCGGTGCTGGCCCGACTCGATCCGCCGTCGCCCGGTGCCACCGACCGCGCGGTGTGGATCGCCGATGCGTGGCGCACCCAGATGCTGCCCGACCCGCCCGCCGCCAGCGTGATCTGGCTGTGCGAACCGGACACCTCGGCGCACTACCTCGGCCTGGACACCGACGCGCAGCGCGCCACGCTTCGCCTTGTGGACGCCGCCTTCGGCCGAATTCTCGATGACTGGCAGTCCGGCCCGATGCGCGACGCGCTGCAGATCATCGTGGCGTCCGATCACGGTCATATCACCGTGGAGGGATACGCCGATACCAAGGCGATCTTCGCCGCGGCGCCCGCGCTTGCCGGCTGTCACATCGTTGGCGGCGGCATCATGGTGCCGGACGGTGCGTGCGAGCATATCGTCGAGGTGGCGGAATTCCTGATGCGGCAGGACTGGATTGGAAACGTCTTTACCGCCGACATCGCGGAACCGCCGCATGGCGCCCTGCCGCGCAGCGCTGTGCTGGTGGACAATCCCCGCGCCGGCCACGTGCTTTACACCCTGCGCAACACGGGCAATCCCGGCCCGACCGGCCTGCCCGGCTCCACGTTGTTGGAAGCCGGCAGCGAACTCAAACTAGGCGCTGGCACGCATGGCGGCCTCAACATCGGAGAAATGTCGACGGTGCTGATGCTGGGCGGCAGCCTGATCCGCCGCGGCGCCGCGTCCGACTGGCCGGTCGGCCTGGTTGATATCGCCCCAACCGTGCTGGCACTGCTCGATATTCCGGGGGCTGCTGGCATGGACGGACGGGTGCTCGGCGAAGCGTTTCATGATGCCGTGGCGCCGATCGCCAGTCTCAGCCCGGAAACCTGGGAGGCCAGCGGCCACGGCTACGGCCAGCGTGTGGCGCGGGTCAGGATCGGGCAGCATGTCTGGATTGAAAGTGGCAGCCGGGTTTGAAACCAAAACGCGTCGTGTATCGTAGGGGGAATATGAGCAAATTTCTCCGTGCCACGGCTTTGCTGCTGGCTTCCGCCGTTCTTCCCTCCTGCGCGCCTGTCGATGCGCTCAACGCCACGATTCCAACCGACGATGTGACCATCCAACGCGATATCGCCTTCGCACCCGGCCCGCGCGGGGGAATGGACGTGTATCGACCGGTGGGTGGCGCCGCGAAGCTGCCGCTGGTCGTGTTTTTCTATGGCGGCGCGTGGAAGGACGGCAGCAAGAATGACTACACGTTCGTGGCCGCTCCGCTCGCGCGCGCGGGCATGGTGGTGGCTGTGCCGGACTACCGGTTGGTGCCGGAGGTGCATTTTCCGACGTTCCTTGAAGACAACGCCCGCGCCGTGGCTTTCGCCCACGCCCATGCCGCCGAATGGGGCGCCGATCCGGACCAAGTCTTCCTTGTGGGCCATTCCGCCGGCGCCTACGACGTGCTGATGCTGGCGGTCGACCCGCACTATCTGGCCGCCGAGGGCTTCGATCGCAGCAGGCTGGCTGGCGTGGTCTGCATGGCCACCCCCGCCGATTTCTTCCCCTTCACCGACAAGTCCACCATCGCGGCATTCGGCCAGGCGCCCGACCCCGCGGCCACCCAGCCGATCAATTTCGCCGACGGCAAGAACCCGCCGCTGCTGATGCTGCATGGCGATGCCGACGACACCGTGTATCTGCGCAATTCCATTGCCATGACGTCGCGGGTGAAAGCTGCCGGCGGCGACGTAACCCTGAAAGTGTATCCCGGCGTGGGCCATATCGGCATCATCACCAGCTTCGCACCGCTGTTCGACGGCAGGGCGCCTGCCCTGGCCGACACGGTGGCATTCATCCGCGCGCACCTGTCTCTTTAGGAAACCGGCGAAACGGGCTATACGCCGCGCTCTATTTCAAGGGCCAGGCGGTGACCGCAAAGCTGACACTCGTAACCGGTGCGACCGGCTTCGTAGGCTCCGCCGTTGCGCGCGCCTTGCTGGCGCGCGGGCACCAGGTGCGGGCGCTGGTGCGCCCCGGCAGCGATCGCGCCAACCTGCAAGGGCTGGACGTGACATTGACCGAAGGCGATCTCACCGATCCGGCCTCGCTCGCCCGCGCCGTGGCCGGCTGCGACCATGTGATGCATGTGGCGGCGGATTACCGCATCTGGGTGCCGGACCCGGCTGCCATGCTGCGCGCCAATGTGGACGGCACCACGGCTCTGTTCCGCGCGGCGCTGTCGGCCGGCGTGGGCCGCATGGTTTATTGCAGTTCGGTGGCGGCCTTGGGCCTCACCAAGGACGGCACGCCCTCCAACGAGGCCACGCCGGTCACTGAAGATGACGTCGTCGGCATCTACAAGAAGTCGAAATACCGCGCTGAACAGGCCGTTCTGAAAATGGTGGCCCACGAAGGTCTGGAGGTGGTGATCGTCAATCCCGCCGCCCCTATCGGGCCGCGCGACATCAAGCCGACTCCCACTGGCCGCATGATCGCGGACGCCGCAACCGGCCGCATGCCCGCCTTCGTCGAGACCGGGCTGTGCGTGGTGCATGTGGATGATGTGGCGGAGGGCCACATGCTGGCGCTGGAGCATGGCCAGCCGGGCGAGCGCTACATACTGGGCGGCGACAACCTCACCTTGCAGGAGTTGCTGGCGGTGGTGGACGACGTGACCGGCCGAAGGCAGAGCCGCCTGCGCCTGCCGCGGGAGGCGGTCTGGCCGGTGGCGATCGTGTGCGAAGCCCTGGCACGGTTCGGCATCGAGCCGCTGGTGACGCGCGACCATCTGCGCATGGCGGCCAAGACGATGTTCTTCTCCAGCGCCAAGGCCGAACGCGAGCTCGGCTTCCGTGCCCGCCCGGCGCACGCGGCCGTGGCGGATGCGATTGCCTGGTTCCGGGCCCATGGCAAATGAGCGTGCTGGGTCTTTTTTTGTTTCTGCCCTGGCAGTATCTCGCCACTATGCATGGCGGATTCTGGAGGAATGGCAAGCGCCTGGGCAAAGCCACGCCGGCTTCCTTCCCCAGCGTCGCCATCGTGGTCCCCGCCCGCGACGAGGCGGATGGCATCGCCGCCAGTATCGGCTCCCTTCTGGCACAGGACTACGCCGGCCCGTTCCGGGTGATCCTCGTCGACGACAACAGCACTGACGCCACCGCCGCCATCGCCCGTGCGCTTCCCGGCGCGGAGCGCCTGACGGTCATCGATGGCGCTGCACGCCCGCAGGGCTGGGCCGGCAAATTATGGGCCGTCCATCAGGGCGTCGTCGCCGCCGATACCGATCTGGTGTTTCTCACTGACGCCGATATCGTCCACGACACAGCCCACCTCTCAAGCCTCGTGGCGCAGCTGCAGGCAGAGGGCGTCGACATGGTCAGCGAGATGGTCGAACTGCGCTGCGAAAGCCTGCCCGAGCGCGCGCTGATCCCGGCCTTCGTGTATTTCTTTGCCCTGCTCTACCCCTTCGCCTGGGTAAACGACGGCCTGCGCGCCACCGCCGCTGCCGCTGGGGGCACCGTGCTGATCCGCCGCTCCGCACTCGCCCGCATCGGCGGGATTGCCGCCATTTCCGGCGAACTCATCGACGATGTGGCGCTGGCCAAGCAGGTGAAAGCCGGTGGCCGTATCTGGCTCGGCCATTCCACCCTCGCGCGATCGGTGCGGCCCTATCCGCACTGGGGCGATGTGTGGCGCATGGTCGCACGTTCCGCCTATGTCCAACTGAAATGCTCGCCGATTATCCTCATCGGCTCGATGTTCGGCATGGCGCTGTTGTTCCTGGTGCCGCCGATTGCCATGCTGACGGGATCCGGCATCGGCGGCCTGACCTGGATCGTCATGGCCATCACCTTCTTGCCCACGTTACGTCGATTTGGCCTTAGCCCGCTCTGGGCGCCGGCGCTGCCGCTGATTGCGTGCTTCTACATGGCCGCCACCATCGGCTCGGCGCTCGATCATCATCGCGGCCGCGGCGTCGTCTGGAAAAGCCGCGCCTACAAGGGGAGTGCCGGATGAGCGCCACGCTTGAAAATGTCGAGCTGTGGTCCGGCAAAGGCAGCGGTGACGAGAATTTTCCGGTGGGCGCCATCGTACGGCCCGACCTGCGCCCGCATGTTCACGCCTTCTACCAGTTCGCGCGCAACGCCGACGATATCGCCGATAGCGAAACGCTCGAAGCCCAGGACAAGATCGCGCGTCTCGACGTGATGGAAGCTGTGCTGATGGGGCAAAGCGATATCGGCTCTCCCTCTGCCATCGGCCTGCGCCGCAGCCTTGCCGAGACCGGCGTCACCTCCGAACATGCCCGCGAGCTGCTGATCGCGTTCCGCCAGGACGCCACCAAACATCGTTATGCCACCTGGCAGGAGCTCTACGACTACTGCCGATACTCGGCGATGCCTGTGGGCCGCCATGTGCTCGACCTGCACCGCGAGGATCGCGCGTCCTGGGTGTCGTCGGATGCGCTGTGCACCACCTTGCAGGTGCTGAACCATGTGCAGGACTGCAAGAAAGACCTTCTCGGAATTGACCGCTGCTATCTGCCGGACGACTGGATGCGCGAGGCCGGCACCGGCATCGATGACGTTTTGGGAGATGCCGAGACGCCGGGCCTTCGGAAGGTGTTCAGTCGCCTGCTCGATGAATGCGATGCGCTGAACGCAGCCGGCGCCGATCTGCCGAGACTTGTCCGCGATCGCCGGCTGCGGGTGGAAACGGCGATCATCGTGCGCCTCGCCTGTCGCCTCACCGTACGTCTGCGTCGTGGCGACCCGGTAGCGCGGCGTGTTAAACTGACGAAAACCGACGCCGTGTTCAGCGTTGTCGCCGCCTTGAGGTTTCTGCCATGACCGCTTTGGGCGCCACACAGGAAGATCTCGATGCCGTCGAGACCATCGTCCGCCGCGCCGGCACCAGCTTCTATCGCGGCATGCAAATCCTGCCACCGGACCGGCGCATGGCGATGTATGCGATCTACGCCTTTTGCCGTATCGTGGACGATATAGCCGACGACCCTGCACCGTTCGACACCATCCTGCCACGGCTGAACGACTGGCGACGCCGGGTGGAAAACCTCTACGCCAGCCACGCCGATGGCGCCGTGGAACGTGTGCTGCTGCGTGCCATTGCGGCCTACGGCCTGCGCCAGCAGGATTTCGAGGCGGTGATCGACGGCATGCAGATGGACGCCGAAACGGTCATCGTGGCGCCGGACCTCGCCACGCTCGATCTCTACTGCGACCGCGTGGCCGCCGCCGTGGGACGCTTGTCCGTCCGCGCGTTCGGCGATGCGTCGCCCGAGGCGGACCGTGTGGCTTGGTATCTCGGCCGCGCCTTGCAACTCACCAACATTCTTCGCGATGTGCACGAGGATGCCGGTCGGGACCGTCTGTATCTGGCGCGCGAATGGCTGGAGGAGGCCGGAGTGCCGCTTGATCCGCATCTGGCGCTGGTGCATCCGGCGTTGCCGTCGGTCTGTGCCCGAGTCGCCGCCGTCGCCCACGGGCACTTCAACGCCGCCGCCGCCGCGATGGCGAAATGCGACGCCCTCGCGATGAAGCCTGCTCGTGTCATGGGCGCCAGCTACGCCGCCATTCTGGGCCGTCTTGAGTCGCGCGGCTGGAACTGTCTGGCGGAACCGGTGCGGGTGTCGAAGCTGCGGAAAATTTGGATCGCCGTGCGTTACGGTATGCTGTGAGCCACGTTCATATCATCGGTGCCGGGCTGGCGGGGCTGTCGGCGGCGGTGGCACTGACCCAGGCCGGGCGCCGCGTCACGCTCTACGAGGCCGGCCCCGCCGCCGGGGGGCGCTGCCGCTCGTATTTCGACAAGGCGCTGGGTGCCCGTATCGACAACGGCAACCACCTGCTGCTGTCCGGCAACGACGCCGCGATGAACTTCCTGTCGGTGATCGGCTCGCGGGATACGATGGGCGGTCCGGGCACCGCGTATTTCCCGTTCATAGACCTGGCAACGATGGAGCGCTGGACGGTGGAGCCCGGAGACGGTCGCATTCCCTGGTGGATCTTCAGCCGCCGTGTGCCGGGCACGCGGCTGTCCGACTATCTCGCGTTGCTGCGCCTGCGCTTCGCCAAACCCGGCGCCTCCGTCGAATCCTGCATCGGGGGCACGGCCCTTTAT
>JAYTHH010000466.1:0-8891 GCA_043732745.1 Rhodospirillales bacterium | reverse complement strand
TGTTCAGGCGGCAGCCGAAATTGAGGATCTCCAAGGTCATTTCATGACCGCTCTTGCACCAAGGTCATTTCATGACCGCTCTTGCATCAAGGTCATTTCATGACGGCTCTTGCATCAAGGACATTTCATGACCGCTCTTGCATAAGGTCTCATGCCGCCAGCGCTGCCAGGTCGATGTCGCCGCGGAAGCTGAACGCCGTTGGGCCGGACATCAGCACATGCCCGTCTTCACGCCACAGCATGTCCAACTCGCCGCCATCGGCAATGATGCGGACGCGGCGGCCCGTCAGGCCGCGACGGGCGGCGTTCACCATGGTGGCGCAGGCGCCGGAACCGCAGGCGAGCGTCAGCCCGGTGCCACGCTCCCACACCCGCAGCCGGATGCGGTCGGTGGCGAGGATCTGCGCGAAGCCGATATTGGCGCGATCGGGGAAGATGGACGCGTGTTCGAGTTGGGGGCCGATCATATGAATATCGATTGCCTCAAGGTCGTCGACAAAGAACGTCGCGTGCGGATTGCCCATCGATGCGGCGGCCGGATCGGACACGCCGGGCGCGGACAGATCCAGATGCAGCGTGTCGCATGCCTCAGCCAGCGGCACGTCCGTCCAGCCGAAGCGGGCAGGGCCCATATCGACCTCCACGCGCCCATCGGCCAATACCCGGGCGGGCAGGCGGCCCGAGATCGTCTCGATGGTGAACACGCTGCGCCCGGTTTCGGCCGCGAGCAAGGACACCACGCAGCGCGTGGCATTGCCACAGGCGCCGGCCTCTGATCCATCAGGGTTGCGGATGCGCATGAACACGTCCACGCCATGGGCGGCGGCCGGTTCCAGCACGATGAACTGGTCGCATCCCACCCCGGTGTGCCGATCGGCAATCGCGGCAGCGCGCGACGGCGTAAGGTTCAGGGCGCAGGCGCGCTCGTCCATCACGACGAAGTCGTTTCCGCAGCCATGCATCTTGGTGAACGGGGTGATCATTTAAGCTGTTATACGGGTTCGTCGCCTGTGGACAAAGCCCTCCAGGCGCATGACGGACCTACGCACAGGCGTGCGCGAGACAGAAAATAGTGAGAATTAGCGTGGATGAACAGCAAGGCCGCCATCGCCCGGCTCAGGGAGCACAAAGCCGAACTCCGGCAATTCGGCGTGCGGCATCGGTATCTGTTTGGTTCGACCGTGCGTGGCGAGGCGCGCGACATCTCGGACGTGGATCTTTTCTTCGACTCGAAAAAGGCGAACTCGGCCTGTTCGAACCAATGGACATCTGTGAGCGGCCACGCAGAATCTAGGGCGGCCCGCAGACGTCACCACGCAAGCAAGCCGACATCTGGACGATCTAATCAAGGCGCGACATTCAGAGATCCTCTGGAAAAACGTCGCCGGCATCGGCAACGTTTTGCGTCACGACGGCGGCCACGTTGCGGCGCCGGGTATATGGTTGCTCGTTCACAACAACCCGCCGGATCTTGGGCGCGCTAGCCGCAAGGGAGTGGCTTCCGCTCAGGCCCACGAACCGTAAGGGCTCCCCCAGGGCCAAACCCTTGCATCCCGCCCCATCGCCCCTTAAAAGACATCGCTTGTCTGCGAGACCGGGCCTGTATGGGCATGCCCGGCCGCGACATTTCGCCTGAACCCTGCATCGCGCAGGTGGCGGATCATCAGCGACAGGAGTACAAAATGCCCAAGATGAAGACGAAGTCTTCGGTAAAGAAGCGCTTCAAGATCACCGCCACCGGCAAGGTTCTCGCCGGTCCGGGCAACAAGCGGCACGGCCTTATCAACCGCAGCCAGAAGATGAAGCGGTCCAACCGCGGCAGCCAGGTGCTGACCGAAGCTGATGGCAAGACCATCAAGCAGTGGGCTCCTTACGGTCTGGCATGAGGATATAGAAAATGGCACGTGTAAAGCGGGGCGTAACGACGCACGCCCGTCACAAGAAAGTTCTAAAGCAATCCAAGGGCTTCGTCGGCCGGTCGTCGACGAACTACCGCATTGCGCTCGAGCGGCTGGAGAAGTCGCTGCAATACGCCTATCGCGATCGCCGGGTAAAGAAGCGCGAATTCCGCGCGCTCTGGATCCAGCGTATCAACGCAGCCGTGCGTGAGCATGGCATCACCTATTCGCGCTTCATCGCCGGCATCAAGCTCGCCGGCATCGAGTTGGACCGCAAGGTGCTGGCCGCGATTGCGTTCGACGATCCGAACAGCTTCGCCGAAATCGTGAAAGCTGTGCAGGGCGTCATCGACGCCGGTGCAGCCCAGGGTGCGGCTTCTGCCGAAGCTGCTGCCGCCTGATTGGCCGCAACCGCAATCTGCGCTAAAGGGGCCGCCCAGCTTGGGTGGCCCTTTTTGTTTTGCAGGAACTAATGAGCGACGATCTCGACGCGCTGAAAACCGAAACCATGGTAGCGCTCGCCGCCGCCGCCGATCTGCGCGCCTGGGACGCCATTCGCGTGGGCGTGCTGGGCAAGTCCGGCGCGCTCACCAACCTGCTGAAAGAACTCGGCAAGGCCGCCCCGGAAGACCGCAAAAGCCGTGGCGCCGCGCTCAACCTGCTGAAGGGCGAATTGTCGGCTGCCATCGACGCGCGCGAAACCACCTTGAAAGAGGACGCCCTCGAAGCCCGCCTGGCCGCCGAACGCATCGACATCACCCTGCCGGCCCAGCCCCGCGCCCAGGGCCTGATCCATCCGATCTCGCGGACGATGGAAGAAATGGCGGCCATCTTCGGCGCCATGGGTTTTTCGGTGGCCGAAGGGCCCGACATTGAGGACGACTGGCGCAATTTCGGGGCGCTCAACATCCCCGCGCACCACTCCGCGCGGGAGGATATGGACACGTTCTATGTCGCCCCCCCCGAAGGCTCCAACCGCCGCGGCGTCCTGCGCACCCACACCTCTCCGGTGCAGGTCCGCTCCATGCTCACCCGCGAGCTGCCCTTCCGCGTCATCGTCCCCGGGCGCACCTACCGCGCCGACCACGACGCCACGCATAGCCCGATGTTCCACCAATGCGAGGGCCTGGTGCTCGGCCGCGACATCACATTGGGCCACCTCAAAGGCTGCCTGATCGACTTCCTCCGCGCCTTCTTCGGCGTGTCCGACCTCCCGGTGCGCTTCCGCTCGTCCTACTTCCCGTTCACCGAACCCTCCATGGAAGTTGATATCGGATGGTCCCGCAAAACCGGCGAAATCGGCAGCGGCACCGACTGGCTGGAGATCCTCGGCAGCGGCATGGTCCAACCCAAGGTTCTCGCCAATTGCGGCATCGACCCGCGTGAGTGGCAGGGCTTTGCCTTCGGCATGGGCATCGAGCGCGTGACGATGCTGAAATACGGCATCCCCGACCTGCGGCCGTTCTACGAAAGCGACATGCGCTGGCTGCGCCATTACGGCTTCAACCCGCTGTCCCCGGCCATCTTCCATGAGGGCGTCTAGTCCATGAAGTTCTCCCTCTCCTGGCTACGCACCCACCTCACCACCAATGCCAGCCTGCAGACCATCACCGACACGCTCACCATGCTGGGCCTGGAACTGGAAGGCGTCGAAGACCGTGCCGCCGCTTTGGCGCCGTTCCGCATCGCCCAGGTGGTCGAGGCCGTGCAGCACCCCAACGCCGACCGCCTGCGCGCCTGTCGCGTCGACACTGGCAGCGGAATCGTCTCCGTCGTGTGCGGCGCGCCTAACGCCCGCACCGGCATGAAGACCGTCCTCGGGCTGCCTGGCGCCTTCGTCCCCGGCCTTGGCATCACGTTGAAAATCGGCGAGATCCGAGGTGTGAAATCCGAAGGCATGATGTGCTCGTCCCGAGAACTCGGCCTCGGCGACGAACACGAGGGCATCATCGACTTGCCGGAGGACGCACCGGTGGGCATGGCATATGCCGTCTATGCTGGGCTGGACGATCCGATCATCGAGATCGCCGTCACCCCTAACCGCGGCGACGCCCTCAGCGTGCGCGGCGTCGCCCGAGATCTGGCCGCCACCGGCATCGGCACCCTCGTCCCCTTCACTCCCGCGCCCATCGCCCAAACCTTCACCAGCACGCTCGGCTGGGCCATCCTCATGCCCCAGGTCTGCCCCTGGGTGCTCGGCCGCATGATCAGCGGCGTCACCAACGGCCCTAGCCCGCAATGGCTGCAGGACCGGCTGACCTCCATCGGCCTGCGCCCGATCAACGCCCTGGTCGACATGACCAACTTCTTCACCATTGATCTCGGCCGCCCCCTGCATGTGTTCGACGCCGACAAGATCGCCGGCACCACGCTCACCTTCCGCCCCGGCGCCGGCGAAACCTTCCGTGCCCTGAACGGCAAGGACTACACCACCCGTCCCCAAGACTGCGTGATCGCCGATGAATCCGGCGTGGTCTCCCTTGCCGGCGTCATCGGCGGCGAACGCACCGGCTGCGACGAGCAGACCAAAAACGTCTTCATCGAATGCGCCTGGTTCGACCCCGTCGCCATCGCCCTCTCCGGCCGCCATCACGGCGTGACATCAGACGCCCGCAGCCGGTTCGAACGCGGCATCGATCCTTCCCTGATGCCCCCCGCGCTGGACGCCGCCACTGCCATGGTCATCGCGCTCTGCGGCGGCGAGCCCAGCAACCTCGCCCGCGCCGGCGCCGAGCCGGAATGGCGCCGCACCGCCACCCTGCGCTTCTCCCGCATCGCCAGCTTTGGCGGTCTGGACGTGGAGCCGGACGACGCGGTGGCCAGCCTCGAACGCCTCGGCTTCAACGTCGCCGTCCGCACGCCCGAAAGCGTCACTGTCCATGTCCCGTCCTGGCGCAACGATGTCGCCTCCAAGACCCCGCTGGAGCAGTTCCCCGATCTCGTCCACTCCGAAGCCGCCGCCGAAGGCGCGCGTCTGATGGAACCGGAAGCCGACCTCATCGAGGAGATTCTCCGCCTGCACAGCCTCGATTCGGTGCCGCCCATATCGTTGCCCGTCCTGTCCAACATCCCCACCGCCACGCTCACGCCCTCCCAGTCCCGCCGCGCACTTGCCCGCCGCGTCATGGCCCAGGCCGGCATGGCCGAATGCGTCACTTTCAGCTTCATGCCCCGGACCATTGCCGCCCTGTTCGGCGACGCGCCGAGCAGCCTGCACCTGGCCAACCCGATCGCATCCGATCTCGACCAGATGCGCCCCACCCCCATCGCCACGCTCGCCTTGGCCGCCGCCCGCAACGCCGCCCGCGGCATAGCCGACGTGGCGTTGTTCGAGATCGGCCCGTCTTTCCTCGGCAGCACCGAAGACCGCCAGCCGATGCGCGCTGCAGGCCTCCGGTCCGGCACCCCTCCCCGCCGTTGGGCCGGCGCCCAAACACCCAACGCGCTCGATGCCAAAGCCGACGTGCTGGCCGTGCTCGCAGCCCTCGGCGTGCCGATGGAGGCCCTTACCTTCACCCCGGATGCGCCAAGCTTCTACCATCCCGGCCAATCTGGCTGCGTCCGCCAAGGCCCCAAAACCATCCTCGCCACCTTTGGCACCCTGCACCCGCGCGTGCTGGCCGCCATCGATCTGCCAGGCCCCGCCGTCGCATTCGAAATCCATCTCGAAGCCATCGCCGAACCGAAGCGCCGCAAGAAGGCACTCCCCGATCTACCCGCCTTCCAGCCAGTGCATCGCGACTTCTCCTTTGTGGTGCAATCCGATACCCCAGCCGACGCCGTCCTGCGCGCCGTCCGCGGCGCCGAGCGCACCCTAATCGCCGGCGTCTCCCTGTTCGACGTCTATGAGGGCGACAAGGTTGAATCCGGCCGCAAGGCACTCGGCATCGAAGTGGTCCTGCAACCCCGCGAACGCACGCTCACCGACGCCGAAATCGAAGCCGCCTGTGCAAAGATCGTCGCCGCCGTCACCAAGGCCACTGGAGGCATCCTGCGATGAAGATCGCTGATGAAGGTTAACAGTCGGTGAAGATCGAAGATGAAAATCGGCAGTCAATGAACATCGACAGCATCGAAAAACTCGAAGTCATCTACGGCACCTATGAATCAATCGGTGAAGGCTCCACCGCCAAGGTGGTCCACCGCATCATCCCACAATACCGCGCCTACATCGAAGCCTCCCCCTTCGCCGCCCTCGCCACCGTCGGCCCCGAAGGCGTCGACTGCAGCCCCCGCGGTGACAGAAAAGGCTTCGTGAAGGTCCATAATGACACGACGCTGATGATGCCGGATCGCCGCGGCAACAACCGCGTCGACAGCCTGCGCAACATCGTGCGCGATCCCCGCATCGCCCTCCTCTTTCTCATCCCCGGCTCCGGCACCACTTTTCGGGTTAATGGCCAAGCCCATCTCACCGCCGACCCCGCGGTCCTCGAAAGCTTCGCTGTAGAAGGCCACACCCCGCGCACCGTCATAGTCATCGACATCGTCGAGATGTATTTCCAATGCTCCCGCGCCATCGTCCGCTCCGAACTCTGGAACCCCGAGCGCTTCTCCCCCAAAGGCAGCCTCCCCACCCCCGGCGCCGTCCTCGAAGCCCTCAGCGATACCCGCGTCGGCGGCCTGGCCTACGATGAAGCCTGGCCCGCCCGTGCCGCCGCCACCCTTTGGTAGGATAGACGAAGTCCATCATCTCAACCCGGTCATCAAGCCTCGCCGGACCCCACCGCCAAACAATCCCAACCCAAAAGCGGGCCCCAAAATGCGAAACCAAGTGGCACTGATCTGGGTCCTCGGCGCCATCGTCACCCTGATCGCCTACCAACTCGGCCCCAACCACGTCGTTGCCGCGATCATCGACTTCCTGGCCGAGACCTGGAGGCAACTCGAACGCTGGCTTTACGATCTCTCCCACGCCTCCCTGGAACTCGTCCGCGCCGGGGCAATCGGCCTCTATGTGGTCTTCATCGCCCTTTGCATCCTGGTCCTACGCGCCGGCGGCCGAGCCCGCACCGCCCTGGTGGTCATCTCCGGCCTGTTCTTCCTGCTCGTCTGGGGCGGTGATTTCAGCGTCTCGAACGACCGCTGGTTCACAGCCTTCGCTCTGGTTGGCGTCGGAGCCGCGATCATGACGCGCCGCCTGTCAAAGCAGCCATGATCTGCACGAGACCAACGATTCGGTAACAGGACGGAACAAATACCACGCACCTTTCCCAGGGGGCCTCATTCGCCCGCACCAAAAAAGTCCCACCGCCTTCCATACCCTTGCCGCCGCGCCGCCACGCGAATCCCCCGCGGCAACGGAATGCGCCCGCAATCCAAGGGCGCCGGCTTCCGGCAAACCCGCTCCCACGCGAACTGCAGAACGCGGCGCCGGCGGTGGTCGCCATGCCCGGCGCAAAATCCGTTCTCCTCCCCGGCGATGCCACCACGCGCGGCCACTACACCTACGAACAGGCGGCAAAGTGATCATCCTATCGCGCAGAGCTCATGGCGTCGGTGAACTGACCGCTACCGGTCACAGGCCCTTATTTCTCGTTCAGCGACCAATCATATTCATATCGATCCACACTACTGATGCCACCGAGCGCCTTCGCCAGCTCCGGCCCGGCATAACGCCGCAGATGGGCGATCACGCCGGCCTCATTGCCGCCGAAATCGGCCTGATACCAATCATAAATCTTCGAAACCACGAGCCTTCCGCCCACCACCCGCGCCCCGCGCGGCGCGTTCACATAAGCCCGCGCGCCCGCGTCCAGCATCGCCTCCATCGTGGCAGCCGAATACGGCTCCATCGCCAGATTCGGGCAGCCGAGAGAGGCGCAGTTCACCGTGTAATGTGTGCGCGGGTCGCGCCAGATCGGCCGCAGGATGCGGTGCTCGATGTCATTGAGGCTCAGCTTCGTCCCCTCCACCGCAACCAGCTTCGCATCCCACGGACCAGAGCTGAATACGCCCGGGCTGATATCGATCTTGGTGATGCTGGCAACCGGCATGTGCTGCAGCACCGTCACCACGGTCAGCTCGTTATAAAGATTGATCCAATAGGCGCGCTGCTCCGTGCGGTTATAGGTGCTGATCGGCAAGGCCGTCAGTCTGGCCAGATCGGCCTCCAATGCCTGCCGCTCGGGCGGCAAGACGCTGTCATACGACACAAGGTTGGCCCCGCCACCCCCCGCCGTCACATGCGCGCGTAGAAACGCCGCCCAGGCGGACTGATCCACCGTCTGGCGGCTCGCCTCGTCATGCTGCTCCCACAATGGCCATGGCTCGGAACGTGGCGCCGCTTCGGCGCGGCAGGTGAGTGCCAGCAGGAACAGCAGGGCGCAGGCAATGCGGATCTTCATGGCGCGATCTCTTTTTCACGCTCCCTTAAGTGAGAGCCCACGCCCATACTGACAATGCGCAAAAATCCGCCTACATCGATCCCATGACGCACACCGATCTCAGCCACATCCGCAACTTCTCCATCATCGCCCATATCGACCACGGGAAATCCACCCTGGCCGACCGGCTGATCCAAACCACCGGCGCGCTCTCCGCCCGTGAAATGTCCGAGCAGGTGCTCGACAACATGGATCTGGAGAAAGAACGCGGCATCACCATCAAGGCGCAGACCGTCCGGCTGACCTACAAAGCGCTGAACGGCGAGGTCTACACGCTCAACCTCATGGACACGCCCGGCCATGTGGATTTCGCCTACGAAGTCTCCCGCTCGCTGGCCGCCTGCGAGGGCTCGCTCCTCGTGGTCGATGCGTCCCAGGGCGTCGAGGCGCAGACGCTCGCCAACGTTTACCAGGCGATGGACGCCCATCACGAGATCGTGCCGATCCTGAACAAGATCGACCTGCCAGCCGCCGAGCCGGACCGTGTGAAGCAGCAGATCGAAGACGTCATCGGACTCGATGCGTCCGAGGCCGTGATGATCTCGGCCAAATCCGGCATCAACATCGAAGGCGTGCTCGAAGCCGTCGTGCACCGCCTGCCGGCGCC
>JAYTHH010000465.1:0-8892 GCA_043732745.1 Rhodospirillales bacterium | reverse complement strand
GATGCCGACTGCGTCGATTTCCATCTACGGCCTTATGACCGCAATGACGGGATCGAGGCGGCGATGAAGGAATATCTGTCCTGGGAGATCGATCTGGTGGGCGAGATCGATCGGGACGGTACTGTCCGCTTCGGAGTGTGATCGTGGCACCGCTTCACCCGACCCCGAAAAACCGGTAGCTTCCGCGCATGGTAGACAAACTCAAGCTGGCGCTCGCCCAGATCAACCCGCATCTCGGCCAGATCGAAACGAACCTGGCGCTGATCCGCGCGGCACGTGCAGAGGCCGCCGAGATGGGCGCCGATCTCGTGGTCACGCCGGAATTCTCCATCGCCGGATATCCGCCAGAGGATCTGGTGCGCAAGCCGGCGTTCCTGGCGGCGTGTGCCGCCGCGATCGACCGTCTGGCGGAGGATACCGCCGATGGTGGACCGGGCCTGATCGTGGGCGGGCCGTGGCAGGATGGCGAGAACGTCTATAACGCCGCCTTCCTGCTGGATGGCGGCCGTATCGTGGCGCAGCGGGCCAAGCACGAGCTGCCGAACTACGGCGTGTTCGACGACAAGCGCGTGTTCGACGCCGGCCCGGCCCCCGGCCCAGTGGTGTTTCGCGGCTTTCGCATCGGCCTGATGATCTGCGAGGACTGGTGGTTTCCCGCTGTGTCCGAAACCCTGGCCGAAAGCGGCGCCGAGATGCTGCTGTCGATCAACGGCAGCCCGTGGGAGGACGGCAAGCACGGCGACCGCGTGGCGCTGGCGTTAGCGCGCGTGGTGGAAACCGGGCTGGCGTTCGCCTTCTGCGGCCAGGTCGGCGGGCAGGACGAGCTGGTGTTTGACGGCGGCAGCTTCGTGCTGAACCCGGATCGCTCGCTGGCATGCCAGATGCCGTTGTTTCAGTCTGATATCACGCTGACCGAATGGGAATATGTCGGTGACAAGCTCGTCTGCATGCCGCAGCCGCTGCCCGACGAGCCTTATCGCCATGAGCTGATCTACCGCGCCATGACGCTGGGGCTGGGCGATTACGTGAAAAAGAACCGCTTCCCCGGCGTGATTTTGGGACTGTCCGGCGGCATCGATTCGGCGCTGTCGGCGGCGGTGGCGGTGGATGCGCTGGGGCCGGACCGGGTGCGCTGCTTCATGCTTCCCAGCCCTTACACCAGCCAGGACAGTCTGGATGACGCGGCCGAATGCGCGCGGCTGCTGGGCGTGGCCTGCGACACCATCCCGATCACCCCGGCGATGGAAGCGTTCGACGAAGCACTGACGCCGATTTTCGTGGGGCGGCAGGCCGATATCACCGAGGAGAATATCCAGTCGCGCTCGCGCGGGCTGATCCTGATGGCGATCTCCAACAAGCTCGGCCACATGCTGCTGACCACCGGCAACAAATCCGAAATGTCCGTGGGCTACTCCACGCTGTACGGCGACATGTGCGGCGGCTTTTCGGTGCTGAAGGACGTTTACAAAACGCTGGTGTTCGAGCTGTGCGACTGGCGCAACAATCATTTCCCCGAGGGCGCGCTGGGCCCGGATGGCGAGGTGATGCCCGAGCGCGTGATCACCAAGCCGCCAAGCGCCGAGTTGAAGCCGAACCAGACCGACCAGGACAGCCTGCCGCCCTATGGAGAGCTGGACGGCATTCTTGCCGGGCTGATCGAAGGCGAGCAAAGCGTGGATGGCTTGGTGCAGCGCGGCTTCGACCGCGCCACCGTGCTGCGGGTCTGGCGTATGCTTGACCGCGCGGAATATAAACGTCGGCAGGCGCCGCCGGGGGTGAAGATCACGCTGCGGGCCTTCGGGCGAGACCGTCGCTATCCCATCACGAACGGATTCACAGGTTTGATCTCTTGAGCGAAATTCATATCCCCGAACTGTTTGCTCCCGCGGGCGGCTGGCGGGTGCGCATTCTCGATCTATCCGGCGGCGCCAAGGACAACATCGTCGAGGAGATCAAGGGTTTCCCGACTTTGATGCAGGCCAACGCCTTTGCGCGCCGCTATGTGCGTGACAGCGTGGAATTGTGCCGCCCGGTGGGGATCGTCGGCAAGGCGGTGTTGGACGTATGGTTCGCATTCGGCGAGGACGCCCATGCGGTGGATGCCGGCGATGAGACCTGGCGCAGTGCCACCGAGCTGGCCCAGTTCGCCGAGCGCCCGGCAAGCGCCGAGGACCGCGACTGGCGGGCGCTCGACCCGCGTGAGGACGACAATGAAGGCGATGCCGATGACGAGGATGTCTCGTGAGCAAGAACGGCGTTGTCGTCCGGTTCGCGCCGTCTCCCACCGGGTACCTGCATGTCGGCAACGGTCGCCCGGCGCTGCTGAACTGGCTGTTCGCGCGCAAGATGGGCGGCAAATTCATCCTGCGCTTCGATGACACCGACACCACGCGCGGCACCCAGGAATTCGCCGACGCCATCGTGCAGGATCTAAGCTGGCTCGGACTGGACTGGGACGAGAGCTTCAGGCAGTCCGACCGCATGGCGTTGTATGAGGCCGCTGCCGAAAAGTTGAAGGCGTCGGGCCGGCTGTATCCCTGCTTCGAGAGCGAGGCGGAATTGCAGGCCAAGCGCGATTATCGCGTCAAGCGCGGCCAGCCGCCGATGTATGACCGGGCCATGCTGAAGCTGACGCCGGAGCAGCGCGAGAAGGCCGAGGCCGGCGGCAAGCGGCCGCATTGGCGTTTTAGGCTCTCCAACTACAGCATCTCCTGGCCGGATCTGGTGCTGGGCAAGCGCGAGGTGAAGCTGACCGCGGTGTCCGACCCTGTGCTCATCCGTGCGGATGGCACGCCGCTCTACACGTTCACCTCGGTTGTCGACGATCTCGCCTGCAAGGTCACTCATATCCTGCGTGGCGAAGATCACATCACCAACACCGGCGTGCAGCTCGATATCGCCGAAGCGTTGGGCGGCAATCGCTCAACGTTCAACTTCGCGCATTTCACCCTGCTGACGGCCGGTGACGGCGCCAAGCTGTCCAAGCGCACCGACAGCATTTCACTGCGCAGCCTGCGCGCCGATGGGGTAGAGCCTGGGGCGATCACCGCCTATCTCGCCCGCCTCGGCTCGTCCGCGGATCCGGCTTTGTTACCGCTGGCGGAGCTGGCCCGCGATTTCGAATTTTCCCGATTCTCTGCCTCGCCGGCGAAATTCGATATCGGGCAGGTACTGGCGCTGAACCGCAAGCTGCTGCATGGGCTGGATTTCGCCTCCGCCGCCGGGCGGCTGCCGCCCGGTGCAACGGAGGCGTTCTGGCTGGCGGTGCGCGGCAATCTCGACATGATGTCCGAGGCGCGTGGCTACTGGGACGTGGTGGCCGGCTCGATCGTGCCGCCGGTGATCGAAGGCGAGAGCGAATTCCTGCGCACGGCGTTGGCGCAACTGCCGGCGGAGCCGTGGAACGACCAGGTGTGGACGACCTGGACCGACGCGCTGAAGCAGGAAACCGGCCGCAAGGGCCGCACGCTGTTCATGCCGCTGCGCCTGGCATTGACCGGTGAGGAGCACGGGCCGGAGCTGAAAGCATTGTTGCCGCTGATCGGCCGTGCCAGGGCGGCCGAACGGCTGGCTGTGGCCGCCACCTGAGCAAAAGAGAGGCCGAAAATGCGAAAGGCCCGGGAGATCGCTCTCCCGGGCCTTTCATTATGTGGTCGACGTCAAATTCGCCCGGTCAGCAGCAGCACCACCAGCACGATCAGGATCAAGCCCAGCCCGCCGCTCGGGCCGTAGCCCCAGCTGGAGCTGTAACCCCAGGTCGGGAAGGCGCCGACCAGCAGAAGGACGACGATAACAAGAAGAATAGTGGACATCTTATGATCCGATCTTGTTAAAAGTTGTGCAAGTCAGCGACCGTTGTTACGGCGTATTTCTGACGGCACTCTTTTCGATCGCCTTGCCACCGGCCTGAATGTCCTGGCCCGCGCCGGCTGTTGTGTTGCAGGCGCCGAGCAGTGGCAGGGCGGCGAGCAGCATGAGGGTCGCAATAATCTTCTTCATCGTTTTTTTCTCCGTGACCAAAGATATATTCACGGAATCAGTAATGTTTTTTTGGGATGAAAGTTCCCCCACAAGATTTAGCTGCGCTCGCCACCGCGCACGGGGGTCGGCAACCGGTTCTCCCGTGGCGCCAGCGGACAGATGTAGCGCGGCGTATGGGCGCAGGACGGCGCATAGGCGAAATTGAAATCCAGGATCGTGCGCCCGTCTTTGGTGCAGCCGAGATCAGCGCTTTTGATCGTGTCCAGCAAATAGCGGCCGCCGCCATAGGTCTCGCTGCCGGAGGTCGCATCGGTGAACGGCAGGAACACGCCGCCACCATAGCCGCCCAGCCAATACAGCGTCAGCTCGCGGCCAAGCCGGTCCTGCAGGCCATTGGTCTGGGCGAACGGGATGGCCTGCACCGTGCCGTCGACACCGGCCGGCAGATTGAGTGCGGCGCCTTGGGCGGGATCAAGTGTGACCAGAAAGCGCAAGGCTGGATCATAAGGGTAGATGTTCAGGCCCGGGAAGCTGGCCCGCTTGTCCTCCTCGATGGCCGATTGCGGGTGGCATTTGAACAAGGTATCGCGCGTGTCTCGCCAATGTTCCCAGGCCTGCGGCGGCTCGGGCATACGTCTGATTTCGGCATAAAGATCCGAAACGCGTCGCCGCCAGTCCGCCAGTTCCACCAGAGCATCACCGTTCACAGATCATCATACCCGATACGATCGAAGTCTTCGAACGCGGCGCGGACGGCGGGGTTGCATAGGGCCGCCAGTTCTTCCTCGTGCGCATAGTCCGGCATCAGCCGGTCGAGCAGCGCGTCGCGGCGCGCGGCGGGATGGAAATAGATTTCGCTGACGCCGTCCGGCATGTGCTGGGCCAGGCGGAGCAGTCTGTCCGTCGTCATATGGCCGCTCCAGGCGAGGCCGAAGACGTGATCGTTGACGGTCAAGCCTGCATGACGCGCCTTGCGCCGCAGCACGCGTGTCCAGGCCAGCGTGGCGCGAGCGGCGAGCGTGGATTTCACGCCGCACTGCTGCATCACGTCCACCGGCTCGGCCGGAATGCGCAGGGCGCGCAGGCCGTGCGCCCAGCCCGCATCGATGATCATGGCGCCAACCGTGGGGTGCAGATGCATGTGCTTGTGGGCGTCGGCATGATCGAGCGTGAGGCCGGTGGCGGTGAAGGCGTCGAACTGCGCGTTGATCTCGGCGCGGAGTTGCTGGCGCACGCTGGGAAGGAAGGCATAGCGTAGCCCCAGGCGGAGCTGGTCTGACGGAAATTGACCGTCCGCATTGACGAGATCCGGGATGCTATCAGGCGGCAGCACGGGGCTGCCTTCGACCGCCACCACGTGCAGGCCGACCCGCAGACCGGGCATGGTATGGGCACGGCGGACCGCATCGTTGGCCGCCTGTCCCGCTACCATAAGGCTCGTAGAGGCAAGTAGGCCATCTCGATGTGCCCGCTCGATCCCTTCGTTCACCGCTTCTGAGAGGCCGAAATCATCGGCCGAGAAAATAACCCTGCGGCGCACTAATTTCTATCAGGCCGCCTTGCGCTCACGCAGGAACTGGAAGAATTCCACGCCCTCGCGCAGGCGGCGCTTCATCATCTGCGGGCTTCGGATCATCTCACCCACGATCGACGCGATCTTGGGGCCGCGGAAATAGAACTTCTTGTAGAATACCTCGACGCTCTCGAAGATTTCGGTGTGCGACAGATGCGGGTAATGCAGCGGTGCGATCTGCACACCATGCTCGTCGATCAGCTCGGCATTCTCCACGTCGAGCCAGCCGTTCTCGACCGCCTGGTTGTAGAGGAAGGTGCCAGGATAAGGCGCGGCGAGGGATACCTGCATGGTGTGCGGGTTGATCTCCTTGGCGTATTCGATCGTCTCCTGGATGGTTTCCCGCGTTTCGCCGGGCAGGCCCAGGATGAAGGTGCCGTGGATTTTGATGCCGAGCTCATGGCAATCCTTGGTGAACTTCTTCGCCGTCTCGATGAGAAGGCCCTTCTTGATATTGTGCAGGATCTGCTGGTTTCCACTCTCGTAGCCCACCAGCAGCAAACGCAGGCCGTTGGCCTTCAGCACTTCCAGCGTTTTGCGCGGCACGTTCGCCTTGGCGTTGCACGACCAGGCCACGCCCAATTTGCCGAGTGCGCGGGCGATTTCCTCGGCGCGCGGAAGGTTGTCGGTGAAAGTGTCGTCGTCGAAGAAGATTTCCTTCACCTGCGGGTGATCGTACATGATTTTCGAAACTTCGGCCGCGACGTTTTCGGCGGAGCGCACGCGGTATTTGTGGCCGCCCACGGTCTGCGGCCACAGGCAGAACGTACAGCGGCTTTTGCAGCCACGGCCAGTGTAGATCGACACGTAAGGGTGCTTGAGGTAGCCGATGAAGTAGTCCTCAATGCGAAGGTGCTTGCTGTAAACGTCGCTCACGAAGGGCAGCGCGTCCATGTCCTCAAGGATCTCGCGGTCCTTGTTGTGCACAAGCAGCCCGTCCGCGTTGCGGTAGGAAATGCCGTCGATCTCCGACCAGTCCCGGCCCTCGGCCACTTCGAGGATGGTGAAGTCGAACTCATTGCGTGCAACGAAGTCAATCGGCACGCCCTGCTGCAGCGATTCCTCGGCCTGCACCGCCACCTTCGCGCCGACCATGCCGATCTTGAGCCGGGGGTTCACCTGCTTCATGGCGGCGGCCACCTTCACGTCCGACGCAAACGACGGCGTGGAGGTATGGATGATGCACAACTCATGCTCGGCGGCGGCCTTCAGCACGACGTCCATGCCGATGCGCGCGGGCGGCGCGTCGATCAGGGTAGAGCCGGGAACCAGGGCGGCCGGTTGGGCGAGCCAGGTGGGGAACCAGAAGCTCTTGATTTCACGCTTCGCCTGATAGCGCGAGCCGGCGCCGCCATCAAACCCGTCAAAGGACGGGGGCTGCAAGAAGAGGGTCTTCATCATGACAATACAGTCCCTTGCGACGGCACTTCCTGCTGGGATTGCCGGGGTAATACGGGTTCGGATGGGTCGGTGGCGCGGGTATGCATCATCTGGCCGCGCCATTCCACTCTGTCGCTCGCATAGCTGGCGAGGATGATCGCGATGGACAGGGCGTCTCGGACCGGCAGCAGCAGGATGGGTACCGCGGTGGCGCGGCTATCGGCGACCAGTCCGAGCATCCGGTCGATCGCAACCGCCACGCCGGCGCGTAGCAGCCAGACGGCAACGAACAGGGCCGCTGCCCACCAGGCACCGGACAGCACCCAGGCAAGTGCCGCCCAGACCAGCGGAAACTGGATGGAAGACAGCGCGAACGCCACGGGCACCAACGACAGGATGGTGCGCGACCAGCGCAATTCGTGGGTGAACAGCGCCCGCAGATGCTGCTCGGGCACGGTGGTGGCCGGCACCGTGCCGGCGATGCGGATCCGCTGACCGGTGGCGCGCACGAGCTGGCCCAGCACGTTGTCATCGGCCAGATGATTCACCAACGCGTGCAGTCCGCCGATTTGGAGCAGCGTCTCCCGCCGCAGCGCCATCGTGGCGCCAAGGCAATCCTCGCGGCTGAGATCGCGCGACATCAGGGCGCCCGGCAGAAAGCCATGATTGATGGCCGACGCGCCGAGGCGTGCCGCCAGCGACGGATTGGCGGCGAGGCCGGCGTAAAGCGTGGTGACCAGGCCGGTGTTGGGCACTGCGAATTCGGCCATGATCCGGCGCAGATAATCCGGCGCGCAGTGCAGGTCGCTGTCGGCGATGACGATCACATCATGTCGGGCGGCGGGGAACATGTTGATGAGGTTGGACACCTTGCGATTGCGGCCGTGCTGCGCAGGGTCGATCACCAGATCGATGCTGCGGTCCGGGAAGCGCTGCTGCAGGCGCCGCACCACCGAAATGGCAGGATCGGCCGGGTCCTGCACGCCGAACACGATCTGGAAAAGCGGATAGTCCTGCGCGCAGACGCTGGCCAGCGCCTGCTCCAGCAGCGGTTCATCGCCGTACAGCGGCTTGAGCAGCGTCAGGCCCGGGCGATCCTGGCTGGACGGCGGCTGTTCGCGGGTGAACCGGCGCACCGAGGCGAGGCCAACAAGCGCCTGCCCGATACCGGCCAGCGCGAGGCCCGCGGTTACCGCTGCAAGGGGGCCTGACGCGTCCACCTCAGGACGCGTTCTCGGCGGCGAGATTGGCGACCTTGCCGCGCAGGCTGGTGATAAGCGGTGCTGCGTCGGACGTGCTGAGAAAGGCGCGGAAATCCGACCGCGTGACAGCCACCCGACTGATGGACCCGTCCAGCAGCACGTCGACCACCTTCCAGACGCCGGCGTTCTCGCGCATCACGTAATCCAGCTTCGTGATCTCGCCGCCGGAGCCGATGATGCGGGTCTGTACCACTTTGTCCTTGCCGGACATCCTGATTTCCGGCGCGATGACGAATTTTTCACCGTTGGCGGCATCAAAATTGGCAACGTAGCTGGCGACCGTGAACTGGGTGAACACGTCCATCAGCTCGGCCTTCTGTGCGTCTGGAATGCTGTTCCAGCGTGCGGGGCCAACGGAGTTTTTCAGCAGCAAAGGCAGGTCGAAGCTCTTTTGGACGATCGGGGTAAGGGTTGCCATCCGCTTGGCGAAAGGTGCTTGACGACCGGCCACCATCACCTGCAGCAGCCCATCATTCAGCGCCGCGATCGGCTGCGCCTCTGCGCCACCCTGCGCCGAGGCCTGAAGCGGCGCCAAGGCCATCGCGAGGCCCAATAGCCCCAACAAAATACGACGCATCATCATGTCAAATGTCCCAACGCTTTCAATACCGTCTCGACCACGTCCTTTGCGGTCAGACCGGCGTCGATCCACTGCTTAGCCGGCGCGTCGTGTTCCAGGAAGCGGTCCGGCAGCAC
>JAYTHH010000464.1:0-23980 GCA_043732745.1 Rhodospirillales bacterium | reverse complement strand
ACTCGTCGCCGCGCTGCAGTTTTTCAACTTTCTGCTCGAAGCGGGCCTGCAGCTTCCCAATGGCGGCGTCGTATTCGCGCTTCAGAACCTCGAACTCGGCCATCACGGCGTCGTCCTGCACGCCGATATGGCGCCATGTGCCGCGCACGTGCTCGGCAAGCACGTCCTCGGTGATCACGGTTCCAGCTTTGATGCCCTTGAACCCGCCTGACGCCTTGGCCCCCAGCAGCTTCTCGCGCATCCGGTTCAGGAACGAACGCTCCTGAATGGCCTTCTCGTCGTCACGGTCCTTGGCCAGACGCTCGATCTCCGAGCGTTCGATCGCCATGGCGCGCTCGTCCTTGTCAATGCCGCGACGGCTAAACACACGGACATCGACGATCGTGCCCGTGGTGCCGGGCGGCAACTTCAGAGACGTGTCGCGAACGTCGGACGCCTTTTCGCCGAAGATGGCGCGTAGCAGCTTCTCTTCGGGAGTCATCGGGCTTTCGCCCTTTGGCGTGACCTTGCCGACAAGGATGTCGCCCGGGTTCACTTCGGCGCCGATGTAGACGATGCCGGCCTCGTCGAGGTTCTTCAGCGCTTCTTCGCCCACGTTGGGGATGTCGCGGGTGATCTCTTCCTGCCCGAGCTTGGTGTCCCGCGCCATCACTTCGAACTCTTCGATGTGGATGGACGTGAACACGTCGTCGCGTGCAATCCGCTCGCTGATCAGGATTGAATCTTCGAAGTTGTAGCCATTCCAGGGCATAAACGCGACGAGTACGTTGCGGCCCAGCGCCAATTCGCCCAACTCCGTCGACGGACCGTCGGCGATAATGTCGCCTTCGTTCACCCGATCGCCCACGCGCACCAGCGGTCGCTGGTTGATGCAGGTGGACTGGTTGGAGCGCATGAACTTGCGCAGACGGTAGATGTCCACACCCTTCGTGGTGCCGTCATCGCCGGTCGCGCGCACCACGATACGGGCGCCGTCGATCTGGTCGATCACGCCTGGCCGCTTGGCCACGATCGTGGCGCCGGAGTCTCGGGCAACCGCGGCCTCCATGCCGGTGCCGACCAAAGGTGCGTCGGCGCGAACCAACGGCACCGCCTGACGCATCATGTTGGAGCCCATCAACGCGCGGTTCGCGTCGTCGTTCTCCAGGAACGGGATGAGTGCCGCCGCCACCGAGACGAGCTGCTTCGGCGACACGTCGATGGCCGTCACGTCTTCCGGCTTCACAAGGCGGAAATCGCCCTGCTTGCGCACGGAAACCAACTCCTGGGTGAAGCGGCCGTCGTTGTCCATCGGCGCATCGGCCTGGGCCACGACCAGCTTTTCTTCTTCCATCGCCGAGAGGTAGCGCGGCTCCTTCTGAACCACGCCGTCCTTGACCAGCATGTAGGGGGTTTCGATGAACCCGTACTTGTTGACCTTGGCGAAGGTGGCCAGCGAGTTGATCAGACCGATGTTCGGGCCTTCCGGCGTCTCAATCGGGCAGATGCGGCCGTAATGCGTTGGGTGCACGTCGCGCACTTCGAAGCCAGCGCGCTCCCGCGTCAGACCGCCAGGCCCGAGGGCGGACAGACGGCGCTTATGGGTCACTTCCGACAGCGGGTTGGTCTGATCCATGAACTGTGACAGCTGCGAGCTGCCGAAGAATTCACGCACGGCGGCCGCGGCCGGCTTGGCGTTGATCAAGTCGTGCGGCATGACGGTGTCGATGTCGACGGAGCCCATGCGCTCGCGGATGGCGCGCTCCATGCGGAGCAGTCCCAAGCGATACTGGTTCTCCATCAGCTCGCCCACCGAACGCACGCGGCGGTTGCCAAGATTGTCGATGTCGTCAATCTGTCCGCGCCCGTCCTTGAGCTCGCACATGATTTTGACGGTCTTCAGGATGTCTTCCTTGCGCAGGATGCGCATGGTGTCCTCAGCCTCAACGCCCAGACGCATGTTCATCTTCACGCGACCCACAGCCGAAAGGTCGTAACGGTCGGCGTCGAAGAACAGGCCGCGGAACAGGGTCTCCGCGGTTTCAGGGGTCGGAGGCTCGCCGGGGCGCATCACGCGATAAATGTCGGTCAGTGCGTCGTCGCGACCGGTGTTCTTGTCCACCGCTAGCGTGTTGCGAATCCACGGGCCGGTCGACTGGTCGACGGCGAGCGTCGGCAGGCGATCGATGCCGGCATCTTCGAGAGCAGCCAAACGTGCCTCTGCCAGTTCTTCGCCGGCTTCGGCGTAGATCTCGCCGGTTGCTTCGTTCACCAGGTCGACAGCCACGAAGCGACCGAGCAGGTCTGTGCGGCCAACCAGCACTTCGCTGGTCTTCTCGGCGATCTTGCGGGCGGTTCGCGAAGTCAGCTTGGTCTCGGCTTCAGCCACGACTTCACCGGTCAGCGCGTCCACCAAAGGCTCAAGCAGCTTGATACCGCGGAATGCCTCGGGGTCGAACGGACGTGCCCAGCCCTTGGCGGTGCGGCTGAAGATCACCTGTGTGTAAAAGTTGGACAGGATCTCTTCGGCATCCATGCCCTTGATCTCGTTCAACTCGATCGGCTCGCCCTTCGCGATGCGCGCCTGGCGCAGCTTGTCGGTGGCAAGGCTGTCGAGAGCATAGAGCAGCGTGGTGACCGGCAGCTTGCGCTTGCGATCGATACGTACGTAAACAATGTCCTTGCTGTCGAACTCGAAATCGAGCCACGAGCCGCGATACGGGATGACGCGGGCAGCGAACAGGTACTTTCCGCTGCTATGCGTCTTCCCTTTGTCATGGTCGAAGAAGACGCCCGGCGAGCGATGCATCTGCGAAACGATGACCCGCTCGGTGCCGTTGATGATAAAGGTGCCGTTATCCGTCATCAGGGGCATGTCGCCCATGTAGACGGGTTGCTCCTTGATGTCGCGAATCGAGCGCGCTCCGGTGTCTTCGTCGAGGTCCCATACGATCAGGCGCAGGATCACTTTCAGGGGCGCGGCGAAGTTGAGCCCGCGCTGAATGCATTCCTCGACATCGTATTTTGGATCTTCCAGTTCGTAACAGACGAATTCGAGGCGCCCGCGCCCGGCAAAGTCGTCGATCGGGAAGACCGATTTGAACACTTCCTGCAGGCCGGTATTGGTGCGGCTGTCATGCGGCGTGTGCATCTGGAGGAACGCTTCGTAGCTTGAGCGCTGGACATCGATCAGATTCGGCATCTGCGCCACTTCCGGGATACGCCCGAAATTCTTGCGGATGCGCTTCTGAGCGGTGAAGGACCTCGTGATCGCGTTCATGCCTGTCCTGATCCCCGTTTTGTTCGTCTAATCTGCACGCCAGTGGAACAAAAGCGCCCCGTCCACATTTTGGGGCATAGCAAGTTGCGCACCGGATGGCCAAAAATAGTCCACTCAGAACGCGGAATTGGACGGAAACCAGCTTGGTTTCCGTCCGATCCAGATCAGCGCCGCGACAGGTCGCGGCCCAGATTACTTCACCTCGACAGAGGCGCCATTGTCTTCGAGCAGCTTCTTGATCTTGGCGGCCTCGTCCTTCGTGGCCGATTCCTTCACAACCTTCGGAGCGCCTTCGACCAGATCCTTGGCTTCCTTCAGTCCAAGACCCGTGATCGCGCGCACTTCCTTGATCACGTTGATTTTCTTGTCGCCAGCGGCGGTCAGGGTCACCGTGAATTCGGTCTGCTCTTCCACAACGGCGGCCGGAGCGGCAGCAGCGGCAGGGCCGGCAGCGGCCACAGGAGCGGCAGCGGAAACACCCCACTTCTCTTCAAGCAGCTTGGACAACTCAGCAGCTTCCAGAACCGTGAGGGCGGAAAGCTCATCAACCAGTTTCGCCAGATCGGCCATGTTCATCGTCCTTTAAATGTCATCTGAGAGGTTCCGTGCAAGGTCGCCAAACCAAGGGCATGGCAGGCCTGCAATGGAAGGCTTGGGTGTGTTGTTGTTCAGGCAGCTTCGGCTGTGTCAGCCTTGTCCTTGTCAGCGAACGCCGCCAAGACCCGCGCGATCTGTCCGCCAGGAGCCTGAAGGATGCCGGCGATACGGGTCGCGGGGGTGTTGATCATCCCCAGCAGGCCAGCACGCAAGGTATCCAGGCTCGGCAACTCGGACAGCGCCTTGATCCCATCCGCATTCAGCGTTTGGGTTCCGAGCGCTCCACCGAGCACGACGAACTTATCGTTGGTCTTGGCGAACTCGATGGCGGCCTTCGATACAGCCACTGCGTCGCGCGACCACGCAAGCGCGGTCGGGCCTTTCAGCAGGCGTGCGATGCCATCGAACTTGGTCCCGTCCAAGGCAAGGATGGCCAGCCGGTTCTTCGCGACCTTGTAGTTGCAACCAGCCGCCCGCATGGCACGCCGCAGTTTGGTGACATCAGCAACCGTCATGCCCTTGTTCTGGGTCACGACAACCATCGACGTCTCTGCGAACACGCTGGCGAGCGAGGCCACGAACTCTCGCTTCTCCGTACGGTCCAAATCCCGTCTCCGTCGGTGGCCTGGTGCGTGTGGACCGCATCAGACCGGTTTTGCCCAAATGGGCCAGCCCTGAACACCCAAACTTTCAGGCGCCCGGGGTGACCCGGTTCGCCTGTCCATGCCCAACCCTTGGAAGGGTCGAGCCAGCCGGAACCGCCAGAAGACACGCGCCCTCGCCCCAATTGGTGCGATGGCTGATATCTTCGGGCATCCCCGTCTCCCGCGCGCGATCTTCACAGATCCTTAAATCGCAGATGCGATACGAGCAGTCTCGGACAGGATCGGGGGCTCCCGCCCCCTGCCCGCCTTGCCTTGCGGCAGGGCGTATTCTTTGCTCACCCCTTACATCTGGGATGGAACGAAATCAGACGACGAGGCTGCTGATGTCCACGCGGACGCCGGGGCCCATCGAGGAACTGACAGCAACCTTCTGGACATACACGCCCTTCGCACCGGTCGGCCTCGCCTTGACAATGGCATCGGCAAACGCGCGCGCATTCTCGAGAAGCTTTTCGTCGGTGAAGCTGGCCTTGCCGATGCCGGCATGCACAATCCCGGCCTTCTCGGCACGGAACTCGACCTGGCCGGCCTTGGCAGCAAGGATGGCGCCCTTGACGTCCATGGTCACAGTGCCGAGACGCGGGTTCGGCATCAGGCCTCGCGGTCCAAGGATCTTCGCGACGCGACCGACCATGCCCATCATATCAGGCGTGGCAATGCAGCGATCGAAATCGATGTTACCGGCCTGCACGGCCTCGCTCAGATCTTCGGCGCCAACCACGTCGGCACCGGCCGCGCGGGCCTCATCAGCCTTTGCACCACGGGCGAACACGGCGACACGCAGGGTCTTGCCGGTCCCGTTCGGCAGGCCGACGAGGCCACGAACCATCTGGTCAGCATGACGAGGATCGATGCCGAGGTTCATCGTAATCTCTATGGTCTCGTCGAACTTGGCGGTAGCGTTTTTCTTGGCGAGCGAGATTGCGTCGGCCAGGGCATAGGCCTTGGCGGCATCAACAGTCTTACGGCCAGATTCGAGGCGCTTGTTGTGTGCCATGATTTCAGCCCTCCACTACAGTGAGACCCATCGAACGCGCAGAGCCCTTGAGCATGCTCACGGCGCCGGCGATGTCATTGGCGTTGAGGTCCTTCATCTTGACGGCGGCGATCTCTTCCAACTGCGCCACGGTAACCTTGCCCACGGCCGCACCCTTGCCGGCTGTGGTCGTGCCTTTGGTGATCCCTGCGGCCTTCTTCAGGAAGTAGGTGTTCGGCGGCGTCTTCATGATGAAGGTAAACGTGCGGTCGCCGAACGCGGTGATGACCACGGGAATGGGCATGCCCACTTCCATCTGCGCGGTCGCCGCGTTGAATTCCTTCACGAAGGACATGATATTCAGTCCGCGCTGACCAAGCGCGGGCCCGATCGGCGGCGAAGGATTTGCCTTGCCCGCGGGCACCTGTAGCTTAATGTATCCAACAATCTTCTTCGCCATGATCCCAGGCTCTTTCCCAGGGACCGCGGTGCATGCGACCTCTCCACGCACGATGCGTGGCCCGAGGTCTCCCGCGTTCCGAATGAGAGCGGGGTGCTAGAGGAATTTTTTTCACCTGTCCAGAAGAATAATTGGCCAATTCGATATCACCACACTTTGCGCGGGAACCGTTATGGCTTTGAAATGCTTTGCGATGTTATGGGTAAGGAATCGCCGGCTCGATCCGGCTCACCTAAGAAAGATCAATCTCCGTCGAAATCACATAGCCCGGAACCCCGCCGATATCGACCTCCGCCCATTGCAGCAACGAGCGCCACATTATCTGCCGAACCTGAATACGCGTGCCCGGCGGAAGCTGGGTGATCAACGCAGCGCCCTGCTCCGGCGCGCGCAGCACGGCGGCGCCGTTGCCGCGCACCACGCCGGGGCGCAGAAAAGGCGAGCCCGCCGGGCGATCGGCGATGCCCCCGGGATTGACTGGGCGCAGCGCCGGGCCAGCATACAGCAATACCCCACCCAGGACCGCCGCAGCCACCGCGGCGGCACCGACGAACTTGCGCACCTGGCCGGCCGAACGCGCGCGGTCGAGCGAATCGATCAGAGTACTGTTCTCCGCCCGCAGCGCATCGCGTTCGCGCTGCGCATTGCGCGCCTGCACCTCGGTGAGCTTCAGGCCGTGCCGCAACGCCGACAGCTCCCGTTCCAGTCGATCGATCTGAGTGGCAGCATTGGCCGGCGTGCGGGGGGACGCCACACGGACATTATCAGTGGCCCCAGCAAGAAAATAGGCCTTGATCTGTCCGCCGGACAGACCGAGGCGGCGGGCAAGGGCGGCCACCGCGCGGCCGGCATTGTCGGCCTCACCGCTTTCGGAGACCAGCATGGCCATTCGGCTGGCCAGACGCTCCAGATCCTCGTCGCTGATCTCAGACAAGCTGCGCCCCCCGAACCTGCGCGCAATATGCCTGCGCCGAACGCCAGAAGAAAGCGCACCAGAACCCTAACCGGAAGCCAGCTTTGGGACGAGCTCGCACCGTTCTGCGGTCAGCCGGCACGGATCTGGGCGATCAGCTTCGCGGCCAGATCCCGCCACGACCGGCCAGCCCGATGATCCGCGGTACGTTGCGGCGGGTCGGTCACCAGTGAGGCGATGGCGCCGGCCAGGCTTTGGGCGTCAGGCGCGGCCAGCCTGGCCAAAGGCTCGTCCTGCAACTGTTCGACCAGTCCGCCAACCCGCGTGGCGACCACCCAACGGCGCGCGGCGACCGCGGCCGCGGCAACACCGCTCTGGCTTGCCTCGGTGTGCGACAGCACCACGGCATCGGCCCACGCCAGAAGTGCGCCGATCTCGGCCTCCGGCACCCAGCGGTTCTCTACCTGCACGCCCGGCATGGCGCGCAACGACGCCAGCGCCTCGGTCTCGGGCCCCTGGCCGATCACCCGAACCGTCATGGGCACGGCGTTATCAAGCTGGCGCAGCGTATCGACGAACAGGCCGAGGCCCTTGTATGGCAGAAGGCGGCCAAAAAACAGCAGCCGCAATGGGCCGCTATGCGCTCCAGGCGGTTGCGGATCGGGGCCGAAGGCGAAGGGCGGGTGGTACAGCCGGATCAGTGTCCGGCCTCGCACCTCGCCGCGGTCATGCAGGCGCTGTGTGATGTGGCCGGACAGCGTCACCAAACCATGCGCGCCGCGCACCAGCAGGCGCTGCAGCGTCATCTGCATGGGGAAGCCATCACCGGGATGGGCGTCGGCGTCATGCACCATCACGTAATAAGGAATTCCCAGCACGCGCAGGGCGGACGCCATCAGCAGGTCGAGCGGCGCCGGCATGGCACAGATGGCGATATCGGGCGCGAGCCGACGCAGTGCCGCACACAACCCGGGCAGCCGTGTTGGCACGGTCAGCACGCGCCACAGATAGCCGGCAAGGCCCGAATACGTGTCGATGGGCAGCGCGCAGTCCGGCAGGTCCCGCCCATTCATCTGCTCGGACTGGGTGGACAGCGAGAGCAGCCCAACCACACCGCCCAATGCGTCAAGGCTGGCCGCTAACTCCACGGCGAAGCGTGGGCCGGCGCCACGCCTTCCCCACTGCCAGACCAGAATGCGCAAAGAAGGATCGTTTAAGTCGTGATCGTTCAAGTCGGGCCCAATCCGAGCGCGTGCACGGCGGCACGAAGTTGGGTGTCGCCAAGACGCTGCGTCACCATCGCGCGGCCGGCGTTGCCGAGGCTACGGCGCAAATCGGGGTCAGCGGCAAGTTCGCGCAGATGCGACACCGCCTCGTCGATATCGGCGTCGGCCCACACCGCGCCGGGCGCCTGGAACACGCCGCGCGGATCGATCGCCGGCACCAGCCGGAAGCCAACGAGACGGGCGGAGCCGGCATCCATGAATTCCGTGGTGGCGGACCAGTTGGTGGCGACCACGGGAATGCCCAACAGCATCGCCTCCGCCGGCACCAGGCCCAGGCCCTCGCTGCGATGAAGGCTCAACACGATGTCGGCGCAGGCAGTCAGCGCATGGCGGTCGGCCGGCTCCAAGGTGCGGATCTCGAAGCGCACGTTGCCAAGGCCGCGAGCAGCCTGGACCAAGGCGTCGTAGTCATGCGGGAACAGCTCGGCATGCGTCACCTTCATCAGAAGGATGCGGTCCGGCCGATTGCCGAACGCGGCGCGGTGGGAGGCGATGGCGGCCAGCGGATTCTTGCGGGCGAAGCTGGAGGCAAGGCTGAATGAGACCAGCGTGATCACGGCCTTCGCAGGCAAGCCGAAATCGGCGCGGACAAGGCCGCTCGGCACCGGCGGCGCGATGGCCACCGGCGGCGGCACCGTGCGCACCGTGATGGCCGAGCCCGGCGGCAGCATGCTGGACACCGCGCGGGCGGTGAACTGCGACAGCACCCAGATCTCATGCACGAACGCCAGGCCAACTTTCCAGGCGGCGGGCATAGTCGGCAGCTCCCACGCCCAATACCCGATGACGCGGCGGCCGGCGACCAGCCGGCGCGGCACCCGCAGCAGCGCCAACGGCAGCAGCGGGGCGTTCACATGCATCACCAGCGGCATCGCCGGCGGCGGCAGGATAAGACGATCGCGCTTGCGCGTGCGCGCCACGGGATCGCCGAGATCGAGCGCCACATTGGGCACGCCCATTGCCGTCAGCGCCGACAGCATCAGCCGCGCGCTCTCGCCGAGCCCCGAAGGCCGGGTCAGTTCACCCGCCACCGCCAAGCCGGTTGCAGCCGGAGGCGGCACGCGATCAGGCCGGGGGGCCATCAACGCAGTGGCCGACGACAACGCACGCCGGCGCGGCCCCGCCGGCAATGCGCGCCAGAGGCGATGAGTCAGGCGCAGATTGGGGTGCGGTGGAGCCATGCGCGGAACCTGCCGACGTCATGAAAACACCGCAAGGGGCATCAGGTCCGATCGTTCAGATGACACGCGCTTCTTTGCCCCGGAGCAATTTCGCGCAACACCGGCACCTCCTCGGAGCAGCGGGAAAAGGCATGCGGGCAGCGCGGGTGGAAATGGCATCCGGTGGGCGGATTGAGTGGGCTGGGAAGCTCGCCCTGAATGGCGCCGAACCGACTTTTCCGGGTCTCCAGCCGCGGCACTTCGGCCAGCAACGCCTGGGTGTAGGGGTGATTCGGGCGAGAGAACACAACCTCTGCCGGCGCTTCCTCGACGATCCGGCCGAGATACATGATCGCCACGCGGTCGGATACGTGCTCAACCACGCCGAGGTCGTGGCTGATGAACAGGCAGGTGAGGTTCAGATCGGTGCGCAGATCGAGGAACAGGTTGATGATCTGCGCCTGGATCGACACGTCGAGCGCCGCCACCGACTCGTCGCAGACCAGCATGGCCGGCTGGACCGCCAGCGCCCGGGCAATGCCGATGCGCTGGCGCTGACCGCCACTGAACTGATGCGGGTAGCGGCGTTTCAATGATGGATCGAGCCCGGCCCGGCGCATCTGCGCATCGACATAGGCGTCCTCGCCCTCCTGCCCGATCAGCCCGTGCACGCGCGGCGCCTCACCCACGATCTCGGCCACGCGCAGCCTGGGGTTGAGGCTGGATTGTGGGTCCTGAAAGATCATCTGTACACCGAGTTTCGCCGATTTTTCGTCCGCAGCGGACAGGCCTTTACGATTTTGGCCATGCCACAGAACCTGGCCGGAACTCGGCGGCATGATGCCCGCGACCAAGCGGCCCAAGGTGGATTTGCCGCAGCCGGATTCGCCAACCAGCCCCACCACCTCGCCGGTGCGGATGCTGAGATCGACGTCGCTCACCGCCTGCACCACGGGCGCCGGCTTGGCCCCGAGCAGGCGCGACAGGGCGCCGTTCGGCTGGCCGAAGCGCTTGCTGACCTTTTTCAGTTCGATGATGGGCGTCTCGCTCATGCCGCTACCGCCGCGCTGGACGCCGGATGAAAGCAACGCAGCTCGCGGCCGGGTGCGGGTGAGGTCAGTTCCGGCTCGACCTCACAGGCGGAATCGGCGGCGGGGCAGCGTGTGCGGAACGCGCAGCCGGCGGGGCGGTTGAGCGGCGAGGGCGTCATCCCCGGGATCTGCAGCAGCTTATGCCCACGCTGGTTGCGACTGGGCACGCTGCCGATGAGGCCGCGCGTATAATGGTGCATCGGATGGTCCAGAACCGCGTCCACCGAGCCCGATTCGACGATACGGCCGGCATACATGACCGCGATCCGGTCGGCGAGACCTGCCACCACGCTGAGATCATGGGTGATCCACAGCAATGAGGTGCCGCGCTCGCTGGCCAATCTCTGCACCACCGCCAAAATCTGCGCCTGGATGGTGACATCGAGCGCCGTGGTCGGCTCATCGGCGATGATCAGCGCTGGGTTGTGCAGCAGCGCGATGGCGATGGCGACGCGTTGGCGCATGCCGCCGCTGAACTGGTGCGGATAGGCGGACAGCCGCTCTTCCGGGCTCGGAATCCCGACCTGGCCCAGCGCGTCGCGGCTGCGCCTGCGGGCCTCGGCATGGGACACGCGCTCATGCGCCTTGATGGTCTCGATCATCTGCGTATCGATGCGCAGGACCGGATTAAGCGTCATCATCGGGTCCTGGAAGATCATCGCGATGTGCCGCCCGCGCAATTTGCGCAGCTCCGGCTCGGTCAGGCCGACCAGCTCGCGGCCCTGGAATTTGATGCTGCCAGATGATACGTGGCCGGGTGGGTCGATGAGACCGATGATCGAAAACCCGGTGACAGATTTACCGGAGCCGGATTCACCCACCAATCCCAAAACCTCGCCGCGGCCGACCGAAAGTGTGACGCCGTCAACCGCGCGCAGCACGCCGGCACGGGTGTCGAAATCCGTGTGTAGATCGCGGAGTTCCAACGTGGGCGCGGAATTTCTCATCGTTGCAGCCTCGGGTTGAGCACGTCGCGCAACTGATCGCCGACGAGGTTGATCGCCATGATCGTAATAAGCAGCGCAATGCCGGGATAGACGCTGATCCAGTATTTGCCCGACAGCATGTACTGATAGCCGTTGGCGATCAGCAGACCGAGCGACGGCTCGGTGATCGGGACGCCAAGCCCCAGAAAGCTCAGCGTCGCCTCAAGGGCGATGGCGCGGGCGACCTGGATGGTGCCGATGACGATCAACGGCGGCAGACAGTTTGGCAGGAGATGCCGAAAGATCACCCGCCAGCGCGGCAGAGCCAGGCACTCTGCCGCCTCGATATATTCGCGGGCACGCTCGGACAGCGCTGCCGAGCGGGCGGTGCGGGCGTAGCTGGCCCATTCCACGATCACCAACGCCAGCATGACGTTACCCACGCCTTTACCCAAAAAGGCCAGGATCATCAGCGCCACCAGAATGGCGGGGAACGACAGTTGCAGATCCACCAGTCGCATGATTGCCGCCTCGATCCGCCCGCCGGCATAGGCGGCGGTCAGGCCCAGGGCGGTGCCGATGATCCCCGCCACGAAGGCCGAGCCGGCGCCCACGACCAGCGAGATGCGCAGACCATAGAGAATGCCGGACAGCATGTCCCGTCCCTGGTCGTCGGTGCCGAGCCAGAAGGTCAGGCCATCGGCGGCGATCGAGCCGGGCGGCATGCGACCGTCCATGATGTCGAGCTGGGCGAGGTCGTAGGGGTTCTGCGGCGCGATCAGCGAAGCGGTGAGTGCCAGCAGCACGATCACAATGATCGCCACCAGCGCGGCAAGCGCCACTTTATTTGAGGCGAAATCCGACAGCACGCGCCGAGTAGGAGATTGCTCCATCAGGCGCGCCCCCCGAGACGCACACGGGGATCGAGCACAGTGTAGAGAAGATCCACCATGAGGTTGATCGTCACAAACAGCGCAACCACGATCATCAGATACGCCACGATCACCGGCCGATCGAGCACGTTGATGCTGTCGATGATCAGCTTGCCCATGCCAGGCCAGGCGAACACGCTCTCCGTCACCACCGAAAACGCAATGGTGCTGCCAAGCTCAAGGCCGACCACGGTCACCACCGGGATCAGGATGTTGCGCAGCACGTGCACGAACACCACGCGGGCAGGCGACAGGCCTTTCGCCCGCGCGAAGCGAATGTAGTCGAGCGGCATCGTCTCACGCACGCCGGCGCGGGTCAGACGCAGCACGAGCGAGATGTTGAACAACGACAGGTTCAGCGCCGGCATCAGCAGATGCCGAAACCCGTCTCGCGTCAGGAACGACCACTGCACACCAAACAGCTCGGCCGTGGTGCCACGCCCAGAGCTCGGCAGCCAGCCGAGCGACACGGCAAACACCATGATTAGCATCAACCCCACCCAGAAACCGGGCAGCGAGAACCCCAAAATGCTGCCGGCCATCACGCTGCGGCCGGCAATGCTGTTGGGATACAGGCCGGCGAACAGCCCCAGCGGCAGCCCGACCAGGACGGACATCAGCACCGCCGTCACCGCAAGCTCCAACGTAGCGGGCATGCGCCCCAAAATCAGCTTCAGCGCCGGCTCGTTGAACACGAAGCTTCGTCCAAGATCGCCCTGCAACGCGCCGCGAAGAAAGAAAAAATATTGCTCCCACAACGGCTTATCGAGGCCAAGTGCCGCGATCGCGCGCGCCCGCTCGGCCTGGTCGGCGTCCGGTGAGATCAAGATGTCGATCGGGTTGCCGATCGCGTGCAGCCCCACGAACACGATGGCGGACATCGCCAGCATCACGAAGCCGGCCTGGATCAGGCGACGGGCGAGCCAGCCAGTCATTGTGGCACCTGCCTCTACTTGGACGGACGCAGATCGAACACGCGCGTCTCTTCATCGGCGCGCGGGATATAGGTGAGGCCCGCCTTGGTGGCCCAGGTGTTCTTCTGCTGGTGCAGTGGGATCAGTGCCACATCCCCCATGACCATCCGCACGCCGTCCATCAGGATCTTCTCCCGCGCGGCGTCGTCCACCGTGACCAGCGCCTTGTCGATCAGCGTGTCCAAGGCCGGGTTGGTGTAGCGCGCCCGGTTCACCGCACCACGGCCCTTGCTGGCATCGAAGGTGGCGACCAGCGAGCGCAGCGGGTTCGAGGATTCCCCGGTCGAACTGCCCCAGCCCAGCAGGAAAGTCGAATAGTCCTGCTTGTTGGCGTGTCCCACGAAATTGGTCCAGGGCGACGGCTCCACCGTGGTCTTGATGCCGATGCGCGACCACATCTGGCCCACCGTTTGGACGATCTTGGCGTCGTTCAAGTAGCGGTCGTTCGAGCTGTGCAGCGTGATCGAGAGCCCGTTGGGATAGCCGGCCTCGGCCAGCAGCGCCTTGGCGCGAACGGCGTCGAACACCGGCGGCAGCACGTCAGGCGCATAGGAGTAGCTCCCGGGCGGCAGGAACTGGCCGGACGGGATGGCCGCGTTCTCCATCACCCGCTCTACGATGGCGGGACGGTTGATGGCGATCGACAGCGCCTCACGCACCCGTTTGTCGCGCAGCGGATTCTTGTCGAGCGTCTCGCCGTTGGGGCCTTTGACGAACGGCGTCGGGCCCTCGCGGGATTGGTCGAGCATGATGTATATCAGCCGCAGCGACACTGTCTCCCACAGCTTCATCCGAGGGTCGGTCCGCAGCTTGGCGATATCGGCCGTCGGCACGCTGTCGATCAACGCCACGTCGCCGGACAGCAGGGCCGCAGTACGCGCCGCCTCGTTGGTGATCATCCGGTAGGTGACATGCGACCAGGCCGGTTTTTCCCCCCAGAACGCATCGTTGCGATCGAGTTCGATGCGGTCGCCGTTTTTATAGGAAATGAAACGGAACGGACCGGTACCGATCGAGTTCTTCCCGTTGTTGAAATCTTCGCTGGTGGGATTGGGCCCGAGCTTGCGAGAGATGACGAACACCTGGCTGAGATCCACCGGAAGCAGCGGATACACCTCCTTGGTGCGCAATCGGATGGTGTGCGCATCGACGATCTCAACGCCGGATACGGCGTTGGTGTAGATCGAAAAGCTCCCAGGGCTGTTCAGCACAGTGGGCACGCGCGCGATGGTGTAGGCGACATCCTCAGCGGTGAACGGGCTGCCGTCGTGGAAATTGGTGGTGCGGAGCTTGAACTCCCACGTCTTGTCGTTGATCAGCTTCCAGCTTTCCGCCAGACCGGGCCGCAACCGGGCCCTGTCGTCGGTTTCCACCAGGCGGTCGAAAATATGAGAATGCGCCTGCTCGTTGGGCGTCAGCGTGTGGTAATGCGGGTCGATGCTGGTGACGGGGGCGCCCACGGCCACCGTGATGGGCGTGCCTTGCGCCTGCGCCGACGCCGCCCAGGCCACCGATGCGGCGAAAAAAGCCGCCGTCGTCAACAATCCAGAGCGCGTCTTCATCTTCAGCATCTCCCAAATCCGCATCGCCCGGACGTACCTATAGCAAGCGTGGCGAAATTGGCCAGACAGCCGGAACGCAGTTGCAGCAAAAGGCATGGCGTATAAAGTGACCACGATGGATCATACCCTTCCCGTTCTGACTGCCCGTCCCAGCACCACAGAAATGCTAGGGCATCTCGTCGCGTTCGACACCACTAGCCGCAACTCGAATCAGGCACTGATCGGTTTCGTGCGGGAATTCCTCGGGGCGCATGGCGTGCTCACCCGCACCAGCCAGAGCGAAGCGGGCGACAAGACCAATCTGCACGCCATCATCGGGCCCGAAGTCGCCGGCGGCATCGCGTTGTCCGGCCATGTCGACACCGTGCCGGTCGATGGCCAGGACTGGAGCAATGATCCGTTCGTCCTGCGTGCGGCGGATGGCAGGTTGTATGGCCGTGGCGCCTGCGACATGAAGGGCTTCGTCGCCTGTTGCCTGGCCGCTGTGCCCGATCTGGTGGCGATGAAGCTGGCGCGCCCCCTCCACCTGTTCATCACCTTCGACGAAGAAACCACCATGGAGGGTGCCCGCGTCCTGATGGACGATCTGGCGGCGAGCGGCCTGCGTCCTGAGATGTGCGTGGTCGGCGAGCCCAGCCTGATGCAGCCGATCCTGGCGCATAAGGGCCGTGTGGCGGTGCGCGTGCGCGTGCGCGGCCGTGCCGGGCATTCAAGCGAGCCGGCCCGCGGCGTCAACGCCGTGTTCGCCGCCGCCCAGGCTATCGTGCATGTGGCGGCAGAGGCGAAGCGGCTTTCCGTTGAAGGGCCCTTCGTCGATGGCTTTGACCCGCCCTATACCACCGCCCACGTTGGCACGATGTCCGGCGGCACGATCCTCAACATCATCCCCGAGGACGCCGAGTTCGTCATGGAATGGCGCTGCGTGCCGGGCCACGACCCGCACGCCGAGTTTGCCCGCCTGCGCACTCATATTGCCGAGCATATCGAGCCGGCGATGCACGCGGTCGATCCCGCAACCGGCTTCACCTATGAGGTTATCGGCGACATTCCCGGCATGGGCCTCGCAGAGGGCCATGCACTGACAGCGCTCATCAAACAGGTGACCGGCTCGAACAGCACCGGCAAGGTCAGCTACGGCACTGAGGGCGGCATCTACGAAGGCGCCGGAATCCCCACAATCGTGTGCGGCCCAGGCTCCATCCAGCAGGCCCACAAGCCCGACGAATGGATCGCGCAGAGCCAACTCGATGCGTGCGATCGCTTCATCCGCAGCCTTGCCGAGCGCCTGACATCCCAAAGCCTGTCGCCCCGGCTCCTTTCACCATGAGCGGCGGTCGGGATGGCGTGACGTTTGCCCAACCGGTCCTGCCGGAGTTCGACGTCAGGCTCAAGGCTCCCGACCTAGCCCCATGGATCGCCGGCAATATCGGGCTGCCCGGCTTCACCATGCTGCGCAGCGACATGCCCGGCCCGCATATCGCCGTGGTGGCACTCACGCATGGCAACGAGATCGCCGGCGCCATCTTGCTGGACCGCCTGCTGCGCGAGCAGATCCGCCCGCTCCGAGGAACGCTGACCCTGGGCTTTGCCAATCTCGCAGCCTTCGCCCGCTTCGATCCGGCGCAGCCAACCGCGAGCCGGTTCGTCGACGAAGACCTCAATCGGGTGTGGGACACCAATGTTCTGGAAGGCCCGCGCGAAACCTGCGAGACCATGCGCGCCCGCGAGATGCGTAAGCTGGTCGACGGCGTCGACATCCTGCTCGACATACATTCGATGCTGTGGCCGTCGGACCCGTTGATGCTGTGCGGCGCGACCGCCAAGGGGCGTGCAATGGCCGAGGCGATCGGCGCCCCAGATCTGATCGTGGCCGATGAGGGCCATGTCAGCGGCAAGCGGATCATCGACTACGGCCCATTCGCCGACCCGGCCACGGCGCAGATGGCCAACCTTATCGAGGCCGGCCAGCATTGGCAGCCATCCACTGTGGCCATGACCGAGCGGGTGACGATGTCGCTGCTGCAGCAGCACGGCATGATCCCGGTGCTGCCCGGTGCACAGCCTCCAATCGTCCCACGGGTGGCCGAGGTCAGCCACGCCATCACCGCCGCCACCACCAGCTTCGCTTTCGTGCAGGTGTTCCACGGCGGCGACGTCATCGAGAAGCGCCACACACTGATCGCGGTGGACGGCACCACTGAGATCCGCACGCCTTATGACAAATGCCTGCTGGTAATGCCCAGCCTGCGCCCAAGTCGCGGCCACACCGCCGTCCGCCTGGCGCGTTTCGTGGGGTAAGGCGCCAATCAGGCACAGCCCGACGCCTTTGCGTCGGGCGGTGCCTGCTCAACGTTCTACGTCCTCAGGAAATCAAACAGATCCTGGTTCAGCCGGTCCTTCGCAGTGAAATGCAGACCGTGCGGTTCGCCGTCATATTCGACGAACGTGGCCGTCGGCACCATCTCATGCGAGCGTTGCCCCGAGGCGGCCAACGGCACCGTGGCGTCGCTGGTGCCGTGAATGATCAGCGTCGGCACGGTGAAGGCGTGCATGTCCTGGCGGAAATCGGTCTGCGAGAAGGCGCGCAAGCAGTCGATCGTGGCCTTCGGCGAGGCCATCATGGCCTGTACCAGCGAGGCCTGCAGCAACTCGGACGAGACGCTGAAATTCAGCAATCCGGCGCCGAAGAATGTTTTGGCAAACGGCGCCAGAAATGCGGGACGGTCTTTCTCCAGGCTGGCAACCATGCCGTCAAACACGCTTTGGTCAATGCCATCGGGGTTGTCGTCGCTCTGCAACAGGAACGGCGTGACTGCGGAGATCAGGCAGGCCTTGGCCACACGCGTGCTGCCATGGCGGCCGAGATAGCGCGCCACCTCGCCGCCGCCCATCGAAAAGCCGACGAGCGAGACGCTGTGCAGGTCGAGCTTGGTGATCAGCGCATGCAGATCGTCGGCGAGGGTGTCGTAGTCATAACCGCTCCAGGGCTGATCCGATTTTCCAAAGCCGCGGCGATCGTAGGCGATGACGCGAAAGCCCTGGCCGGCGAGCACGCGGGCCTGATATTCCCACATGTCGCCGTTGAGCGGCCAGCCGTGGATGAGGATGACGACGGGGCCGGACCCCCAGTCGTTGTAGAAAAGCTTTACGCCGTCCTGGGTGTCGACGAAGGCCATGCTCTGCTCCCTGTGTTCAGGGAGCCAACGGGACATTGCCGCAGGCGGTTCCGCGCCTCCCGGCTTTATGTGCTGGCCGGCCGTGAGGGCGCCGCATCGATCGCCCCCGCGATGGCGGCCCAAAGCTTCTTGCGGTTGAGATCGACATCGAGCGGCAGCGCCCGTTGCGGCAGCTTGTCGGCGCGGGCGAACTTGTCGTTCAACCAGCTCCGCCGGTCCGACAGGCCCCAGCTCAGCACGCCCAGCACCGCGGGGTTCGGCAAGACCGCATCAAGCCACGCGCGCGCATGGTCGGCCACTGCCGTATCGCGGGACGGCACGTTGGCCGGCAGGCGCTGATCGCGCACATCCAGCTCGGTGACGATGATCTTCAGCCCCATGGCCGAGATAGCGGCGATGAAGCGGCTCAGGATCTTCTGATCCAGCGTGGTCTCGCCAGCGTCCAGATGCGCCTGCAGTCCCACCGCCTGCACCGGCACGCCCCGGCGCAGCAGATCGGCCAGCAAGGCCAGCATCGCGCCGCGACGGCGCTCTTGCCAGTCCAGCGCATAGTCGGTGCCAAATTCGTTGAGGACCCGCAACGCCTTCGGGTCCGCCGCCTCGGTGGCATAGAAGGCGATGTCGATATACGCGGGGCCGAGCGCCTTCAGCCACAGCGATTGGCGCAGCGCGAAGGGCTGTTTGTCATCGGGTTGCAGCACCTCGTTGACCACGTCCCAATGCTGCAACTTGCCGGCAAAATGCGACGCCACGGTCTTGATGTGACCGGTGAGCAGCTTTTCGGCATAGCCTGCGGTGAGCGTCGGCTCAAGCCAGTCGGGATTGCCCTCGTGCCATACTAATGTGTGACCGCGCACGCGGATATGTTTTGAATTGGCCCATTCTAGCAACGCATCGGCGCGGGCGAAATCGTAACGCTCGGCCTCCGGATGAAGATCGGCCCATTTGAACGACGCTTCGCCGACCACGATGCCGGTTTCGGCGTCGATCCTGGCGAGAAGGGCAGGGTCGCCTTTGAGATGTTCGTCGCTGACGGCAGAGCCGAAGAACAGCCCTTTCCGACGCGCGCGGGCGTTCAGCGCGGGGCCGGACAGATCGGCGTCAGCCCAGGCGGAATTTGGCATCGCACCGGCGGACAGGCACGCGGCAAGTAGCGAGCGTCGGGGGAGCGAAGGCATTCCGGAATCCAAATGATGATGCCCAGAATGCATGATTGTTTCGCCGACCCGCGTCAACGACATCAGCGAAACATCTTCGTGACGCAAGATGGTGGACGCCGCCCACCCCACGGATCACTCCATAGGGCGGACGAAGTCCGGCATCTCAAGCCGCCCGACGCTGCTGCGGCGCTGACGGAGACGCCATTACCGGGACCTTCGCGCGGATCAATTTCTCGATCCCGCGCAGGAATGCCCGCTCCTCGCCATCGCACAGGCTGATGGCCACGCCCGTGGCACCCGCACGCGCGGTGCGGCCGATGCGGTGGACATAGCTCTCAGCCACGTTCGGCAGGTCGTAGTTGATGACATGCGTGACACCGTCGACATCGATGCCGCGGGCGGCAATGTCGGTGGCGATCAGCACGCGGCATTTGCCGGAGCGGAAGTTGGCGAGCGCGTGCTCCCGCTGGCCCTGGCTTTTATTGCCATGGATGGCGGCGGCGGCAAGGCCGGATTCCTCAAGATACTTCACCACGCGATCGGCGCCATGCTTGGTGCGGGTGAACACCAGGGTGCGGCCGGTAGCAGGCCCCATCAGCAGGTCGAAAAGCACCGCGCGCTTCCGGGAGGTTTCGACCATGATGACATGCTGCTCGACACGCTCGGCGGTGGTGGCCACTGGCGTCACGGCAACCTGAGCCGGGTTCTTCAGCATCTGGCTGGCGAGGCCGCCAATCTCCGACGGCATCGTGGCCGAGAAGAACAGCACCTGACGCTGGGCCGGGATCTGCTGGACGATGCGACGGATCGGCACGATAAAGCCGAGATCGAGCATATGATCGGCTTCGTCCAGCACCAGGATTTCCACCTGGTCGAGCCGCACGGTGCGGTCCTGCATGTGATCCATCAGGCGACCCGGCGTCGCCACCAGAACGTCCACGCCCATCTGCATGGCGCGGGCCTGGCGACCCTTCGGCACGCCGCCGAACATCACGGTGGTCTTGAGGTTCATGAACTTGCCATAAACCCGGAAGCTTTCCGAAATCTGGCTGGCGAGCTCACGCGTCGGCGCCAGCACCAGCACGCGGCAGCCACCAGGGCCGACGCGTTTCGGATTGGCCGCAAGACGGTGGAGAATGGGCAAGGCGAAAGCCGCGGTCTTTCCGGTGCCGGTCTGGGCAATGCCCTGGACATCACGGCCGGCCATTGCATGCGGGATCGCCTGCAACTGAATAGGGGTGGGGGTGGTATAGCCCTCGGCGGCAAGCGCCTTGAGCAAGGGCGGGCAAAGCCCGAGTTCTTCGAAGTTCATAATACTACTCTCGCGTGTCGACACAGCGCATCCCGCCCTTTGAAGGCAGAGTGAACATAGGTCGGCTACGATCTACAGGACCGCTGACCGGCGCAAATTGCTGAGTGTGAAGGGCTACCTGGGAGTGTTGGCGCCGATCGGAAGCTTCGAACGGCTGGCAGCGCACAGAACCACATCAAGGGGCGCGTAACGTCTTTAAGTGTGCGGTGCAGCATAGTCAAGAATTTTCGGCCTGGTCGGATGAGAGCAGGGTCGCATCGGCGCCCGAAAGCCTACTTCTTTCGCGCCGGCAGTTTCTCCTGGCAATCGCTCAGGGCGCTGATCGCGTTGCTGGAGCCCTCGAGCGGCTCTTGGAACTCATCGTTGCCAAGGCTGATAAACAAGGTGTTGCCCTCTTGGAAGGCCGCGTAGATTTTATCGAGATCGGCGTCGGCCATCGGCACCGCGAGCAAGGTGGAGCTGGCGGCAACGCCCACGCCGCTGAAGCTCTGGCCGTTGTCGATGCGGTAACGCAGGCTGGTCTGCGAGCCCTCTTTCATTTTCGCCGTAGGCTCGGAGACGATGAACATATGCACGTTGTCGTTGTCGAGGGAGAACGAGATCATGCTCTTGTCGTCATACACGAAGGTGGCAGCGCAAACGGTGCTGCCGTCTTTATACACTTGGCTCGAAATTTTCCAGCCACCGACATCGATCGTCTGACCGACCTTCTGGGCCAATGCGGGCGTGCTGCAGAGCGAGGCGATCACGGCGGCGCGGATGAGATGACGCATCGAGCTCTCCTGTTTGCGACAGGTATGGCCGGAACGTTCCGTCTCCGCCATAGGGAAGATGCGCAATCATCGCTTCATGAAAGAAGGGCTTTGGCTTTCGGCCCTCTGGTGCTGGATTGTCCGAAACGGACGAGGAGCACAGACGTGGGAAAACGCGGCATGAGGTTCGGAATCTTTCTCGCCCCCTTCCATCGCGTGGGCGACAACCCGTCGCTCGCCATCTCGCGCGACATCGAGATGATCGAATGGCTCGACCACCTCGGCTACGATGAAGCCTGGATCGGCGAGCATCACTCGGCCGGCTGGGAGATAATTGCCGCCCCAGAGCTGATTATCGCAGCCGCCGCCGAGCGCACGAAGCACATCAAGCTGGGCTCTGGCGTGACCTCCCTGCCCTATCACCATCCGTTCCTGGTGGCCCAGCGCTGGGTCCTGCTCGACCACATGACACGCGGGCGGGCGATGCTCGGCTGCGGACCGGGTGCGCTGGTGTCGGACGCCTACATGATGGGCATCGAGGCCTCCACGCAGCGCCGCCGCATGGAGGAGAGCCTGGACGCCATCATGGCGCTGCTGAGATGCGAAGAACCGGTCACGATGAAGACCGACTGGTTCGAATTGCGCGAGGCGCGGCTGCATCTGGCGCCCTACAGCGATCCCTGCTTCGACATCGCCATTGCCTCCACCCTCACGCCCGCAGCACCCATGCTGGCCGGCAAGCACGGCGTCGGCATGCTCTCGCTCGGCGCCGGCATGCCTGGCGGGCCGCAGGCGATCGCCGGGCAATGGCGCATCGCAGAGCAGAACGCCGCCAAACACGGCAAGACCATGAACCGGGCGGACTGGCGCATGGTGATGAACGTGCATGTCGCTGAGGACGACGAAATCGCCATGCGCGACGTGCGCGTGGGCGAGCGCGCCGAGACGGTGGGGTATTTCACCGATGTGCTCGGCCGCCCGCCCGGCCGCTCCGAAGATCCGCTGAGCGACGGTGTCAGGGCCGGCACCACCCTGGTCGGCTCGCCCGACACCGTGGCCGCGGGCATCGCCAATCTGGTCAAGCACAGCGATGGCGGCTTTGGCGGCTTCATGTTCCGAGCCCATGACTGGGCCAATCGCGAGCAGACCTGGCGCAGCTACGAACTGTTCGCCCGCTACGTGATGCCGCGCTTCCAGGGCTCGCTGGACACCGTGAAGGCGTCGTTCGAATGGGCGAAATCCAACCGCTCCACCATCTTCGGGCCCAACGTCGCGGCCATCCGCAAGGCCTACACCGATGCTGGGCGCGAGGTGCCGGAAGGCTTCGACGCCAGGCTGACCGGGGCGGCCGCAGGACCCACAAAGGCCGGATGAGACCAGCCAGCGGATTGCCGAACGCCCGCCAGAGGCGTTCACTGCGCTCAAAATGCGGGAGCCGCCATGTCTGACCTTGTTCGCCTCGAAGCCCACGGCGATGTGGGCCTGATCGTCATCAATCACCCCCCGGTCAACGCGCTGTCTTCATCCGTGCGCGCGGCGCTGGTGGATTGCGTGCAGAAGCTCGCAGCCGACCCCGCCTTGCGTTGCGGCGTGCTGGCCTGCGACGGCCGCACCTTCGTGGCCGGCGCCGATATCCGGGAGTTCAACAACCCCGTATCGGGGACCGTCACCACCAACGCCGTCTGTGCCGCGCTCGATTCCAGCCCAAAACCCATCGTGGCCGCGCTGCATGGCACCACTCTCGGCGGCGGGCTGGAAGTTGCACTGTCCTGCCACGGCCGCGTTATCGCGCCCGAGGGCAAGGTTGGCCTTCCCGAAGTGCGCATCGGCTTGCTGCCCGGCGCCGGCGGCACCCAGCGCCTGCCGCGACTTGCCGGCCCGATGACGGCGCTCGACATGATCACCTCCGGCCGTCATGTGGCTGCCGACGAAGCGTTGTCCCTCGGCATCGTCGACGAGATCGCCACCGATCTCCGCCCCGCCGCGATGCGCGCAGCCCGCGCGCTGGCCGATGCCGGCACCTGGCGCCGGTCGCGCGATGTGCCGACGCCCAAGGTCGACCGCGCCGCGTTCGATGCCGCCGTTGCAGCGGTCGGAAAGCGCGCCCGTGGCGCCATCGCCCCAGCCAAGGCCGCCGAAGCGGTGTCATGGTCGCTCGATCTCGGCTTCGACGAAGCCCTGGCGCGCGAGACCGAGGCGTTTCAGGCACTGCGCATCGGCCCGCAATCGCGCGCTCTCCGCCACATTTTCGCAGCGGACCGTGCAGCCGCGAAGGCACCCACGGACGACCAGCCTTGGCCTGTCCAAAGTGCCGGCGTGATCGGCGGCGGCACCATGGGCTCTGGCATCGCCATTTCACTCGTGGACTCCGGCTTGCCGGTCACACTGGTGGAAGTCACCGCCGAAGCCGTGATGGCGGCCGAAAACCGCGTGCGCGCCGTGTATGACCGCCAGCTCAAATCAGGCCGCCTCACTGAGGAGGACTATGCCGAACGCCTCGCACGCCTCACCTTCTCGTCCGACATGAACACGCTGGCCGATGCCGACCTCGTCATCGAGGCGATCATCGAAAACATCGACGCCAAGCAGGACGTGTTCCGCAAGCTCTCCGCAATCACCCGTCGCAACGCCATCCTGGCCAGCAACACGTCCTATCTCGACATCGACCTGTTGGCCGACGTGGTCGACAACCCCGAGCGCGTGCTGGGCCTGCATTTCTTCAGCCCCGCGCATGTGATGAAGCTGCTTGAAATCGTCCGCCCGGCGCGTCTCGCCCCCG